>NZ_NCWQ01000067.1:0-62346 GCF_002156885.1 Flavobacterium sp. AJR
CCAATCACAAAAAGACAGAGTAATGTTTCAAGGAAACGACTCTAGAGAGTTTTGGGTAAGAGCTGAAGATCGTAATAAAAACACAGCGATTTTATACGATGATTTAGGACTTGCCGAATATGAAGCAATCGAAGCCTTTAAACGTTTTGATTATTAAAAGATTACACAAGTTAGAATAATTTAAGTTACAAAATTCAGAGTGATACCTTGGTGATAAAGAGGTTCAATTAGGTTTTATTCTGAGTTTTGTTTTTACACCCGAGTTTTGATATTAAAAGAATGTATTAAACGTATGTTAAATATGTTTTAATAAGGTATTAGATTAATAATTGTCTAAGATTTGATCATAATTAAATGAGAATTAATCTTGTAAGAACTCCTTATTTTATTGGTTCTGTTATAATTAGAAAGGAATTTGAAAATATAAAAAGATATTTTTGAGACTTTAAATGATTAGTTAATAAAACTAACTTTTTTTTACATTAAGCTTTAAAAAAAATACAAAATACACCATAATACATACAAGGAAAACGTTTTCGTATAACGTATTATTGATTATTTTATGTCGTTTGTTTAAAGTTTGTGGTTGTTGGTATAATTTATTTTTATTAACAATCCCTTAAGAATAAATTTACACCATAACTAACAAAAATAAATAAACATGAAAAAAATTTTCTTAATCTTTATGATTGTTTTTACGGCGCAGGTTTCACTTGCTCAAGTTAAAAATGTCAAAGGTGTGATTACAGATTCTGATGGGATGCCGTTGCCAGGGGCTACCGTTGCAGTACAAGGGGGGCAAAAAGGAACGGTTACCGATTTTGATGGTGTTTTCTCTATTGATGCTCAAAAAGGGCAAACGTTACTTTTTACTTATGTAGGTTTAGAAACACAAAAGATTGTTGTAGGAGATGCTACAACAGTTAATGTTCAGTTAAAACAAGGTTTATCAAATTCTCTTAATGAGGTTGTGGTAACTTCTCTTGGTATCAAAAAAGCAAAAAAATCTTTAACGTATGCAACTCAAGAATTAAAGGGTGAGGAGTTAACTAGAGTAAGAGATGTTAACGTTATCAATACTATCGCTGGTAAAATTGCCGGTGTAGCAGTTACTAAAAGTTCTTCTGGTACAGGAGGTTCTACTAAAGTAACGATTAGAGGTAATTCTTCATTTACTAATACACAACCTCTTTATGTAATAGATGGTATTCCATTATATAATGCAGGTTCAGGACAACCTAATGGAACTTTTGGAGATTTAGCAGGAGGTAACAGAGATGGAGGAGATGTTGTATCTCTTATTAATCCTGATGATTACGAAGGTATGACAGTTCTTAAAGGTGCTGCTGCATCTGTATTATACGGAAGTCAAGGAGCAAATGGGGTAATTTTGCTTACTTCTAAAAAAGGAAAAGTTGGTGTTGAATCATTTAACGTAAATTCAGTTTCTACATTTGATACTGCTGCTTATTTACCTAAATTTCAGTCAGATTATACATCTGCAGCTGGAAGTGATGTGACTTGGGGAGCTAAAGAAAAAGTAAAAGACGAAGTAAAAGATTTTTTTGAAACTGGTGTAACTCAAATTACTTCAATGGCTTTTTCTAAAGCTAGTGAAGGAATGTCAACTAGTTTAACATATTCTAATACAAGTGCTTCTGGAATTATTCCTAATAATGGTTTAAAGAAAAATAACTTTGGTGTACGCCAAACAGGTAAATTTTTTGATGATAGATTAAGTGTTGCCGTTACAGGTAATTATACTTCACAAACAATTAATAACAGACCTACAAACGGATTGTATTTTAATCCAGTAAATGCTATTTATTCTCATCCTAGAGCTTACTCTTTAAATGATTTAAAAACTTACGAAGTATTTGATCCAGTAAAAAACATGATGGTACAAAACTATCCTGGTATGACAATTTCTGATACTAATGAGAATCCGTATTGGGTTATGAATAGAGAAACATCAGTTGATACGAATAACTTTTTTAATGGAGCAATTGCATTAGATTACAAAGTAAATAACTGGTTTCATTTAACTTCTAGATATAGCTATAACAGAAGTGAAAGCAATTTCCAAAAAGAAATGTATGCATCGACTGCTTCAGCATTGGCTCATCCAACAGGAAGATATATTAATGCTAACTTAATTGGAACTCAAAATTATGCTGATTTAATTGGTTTAATCAATACTAACTTTTCAGAAGATTTCTCTTTTAATGCTACAATCGGAGCAAGTATCAATAACTCTAAATCTACAGGTCTTACTTTGGATTCAGGAATTGGTGGAGGTTTAGCTTATGAAAACATTTTTACATTAGGAAATTTTAAATCTAATAACGGAAACGTACAAACAGGTTCTGAAAGAGAAGTACAATCTATATTTGCAGCTACTACTTTTGGATACAAAAACTACTTATATTTAGATGTTGCAGCTAGAAATGACTGGTCTTCAACATTAGTAAATACAAAAGATCCAAGTTTCTTTTATCCTTCTGTAGGGGTATCGGCTATCTTGAGTGAAATGACTTCAATGCCAGATTGGATAAGCTACGGAAAAGTGCGTGCTACTTATGCTCAAGTAGGTAATGATATTGCAATATCTATGACAAGTCCAACAACTACAATTGTTGCAGGAGTTTCTGTAAATCCACTAGTGGGACCAATGCCAGGTACTTCATTAAAACCAGAGCTTAAATCTGAGGTTGAGATAGGTACTGAATGGAGAATGTTTAATAACAGATTAGGTTTTGAATTATCATATTATGATTCTGAAACTAAAAACCAATTTATTCAAATTGCTGCACCAGCTACAAACCCATTTGGTTATACTAATTATGCTATTAATGCGGGTAGTATTACAAACAAAGGTTTTGAGGCTGTTGTAAATGCAGGTATAATTAAAGGAGATAAATTTTCTTGGGATTCAAGTATTAACTTTTCTACAAATAAAAGTAGAGTTAATAGTATACCAAAAGAAAGTTTAGATGGAGGAAGAATTATTCTTACTACTGCAGGGTCTAGTAACTACAGATATTCATTGATAGAAGGAAGACCGTTTGGAGTAATCGAAGGGAAAAATATATTAAAAGATGCACAGGGAAGGATTGTACTTGATGATGCTGGTAACGTTCAAAAAACAGATTGGGAAGAGATAGGAAGCTCAAATCCTGATTTTATGATTGGTTTCTCAAACACTTTCAAATTTGGAGCTTTTACAGCTAGTATTTTGTTAGATGGTCGTTTTGGAGGAGAAGTTTTAAGCTTAACTGAAGCTATGAATGATGCAAATGGAGTTTCTAAAAGAACTGGAGATGCAAGAAATGCAGGTGGAGTTGCTGTTAATGCTGTAAAACCAGACGGAACTGCAGTGAGTACTATGGATGCATATAAATATTATTACAGTGTAGGAGGTAGAAATGGTGCGACTGGAGAATATTCTTATAGCGCTACAAACGTAAGTGTTAGAGAAGTATCTGTAGGATATACTTTTAATAGAAAAACGTTACCATTCGTACAATCAGCTAGTATATCGTTAATCGCAAGGAACTTATTCTTTATTTATAAAGATGCTCCTTTTGATCCAAATATTGCATTAAGTACTGGTCAAGGTTTGCAAGGTGTTGATGTGTATGGTTTGCCATCAACAAGAAGTATTGGTCTTAATATAAACTTAACTTTCTAATTTAAAAAGTCATGATATCAAATAAAATAAAAAGAACTGCAATATGCCTTTCTTTACTTGCAGCATTTAGCTGTACAGATAATTTTGAGGAAATAAATACTAATCCCGTTGGAGCAAGTCCTTCAGATTTAGAGCAAAATTTCAATAATATAAAAAGTTTATTCGTACCAAGTTTTAACAGAATGTATATTTCTGATATAACTTGGCAATACCAAGAGCAACAAAGTTTACAAGGTGATGCTTGGTCTGGATATATGATTACTCCAAATCCATTTAAATATATTGAGATTAATAATAATTATGTCTTAAACGATTATTTTAATACACGTGCTTGGGACGATGCTTATCTTAATATCATATCATATCTTTATAAAGTTGAGCAAAGAGCAAAAGGAAAGTATGATAATTTCTATTCATGGTCATTAATCATAAAAACTGTTGCAATGGCTAGAATTACAGATATGTATGGGCCAGCAGTATATTCAAGTTACGGAACAGAGGGGGCAGCTCTTTATGATTCTCAACAAGAAATCTACACGCATATGTTTAAGGATCTTGATTTTGCAGTTAATGATTTAACAGCAAGAGAAAAGGCTGGAGAAAAATCAGTATTTACAGGAACTGATTTATCATCTTATGACGGTAAATATATACAATGGATAAAATATGCAAACTCAATGCGTTTAAGATTAGCAATGAGAATTTCTAAAATTGATCCAGCATTAGCTAAAGTTGAAGCTGAAAAAGCAGTAAATCATCCGTTTGGTGTTTTGGAAACAAATGGTGATGTAATGAAAATTAAGTCTCCAGTAGATCTTAATGTAATAGACCAAATGAGCCATGCTTGGGGAGGTTTATTTATGGGTGCAGATATGGAGTCTATTTTAGGTGGTTATGATGATCCTAGAATGGCTAAATACTGGGAAACATCTGCAATTGCTCCAGGTGAGTACAAAGGTGTTAGAACTGGTATTGTATATCCAAGTAACACTACCTATGCTAAGTTTTCACAAACTGGTCCAAGAACAAGAACAGGAGAAGTAACATGGATGTCTACTGCTGAAGTTTACTTCTTAAGAGCTGAAGGTGCTTTAAGAGGTTGGGATATGAAAGGAGATGCTAAAACTCTTTATGAAAGAGGGATTAAAGCTTCTTTTGAACAAAATGGTGTTGCTGGTGCAGATGCATATATTGCAGATAATACTAAAACTGCAAAAGATTATGTAGATTTAATTGAACCAAAAAACAATACACCAGCAATTAATAATGTTACAGTTGCTTGGGGTGCTGATAAAGAAATAAATCTTCAAAAAATCATTACTCAAAAATGGATTGCTACTTATCCTGATGGGCAAGAAGCTTGGTCTGAATATAGAAGAACAGGTTACCCTAAATTATTTAGAATTAATAATAACCAAAGTGGAGGTATAATTACTACTGAATTTGGTGTAAGAAGAATGCAATTTTCTCAGTCTGAAAAAGCAAACAACCCTCAAGGTGTAGCTTCAGGATTAGCCAAACTAGGAGGTCCAGATAATGGAGGAACCAGACTTTGGTGGGATACTACAGGCCCTAACTTCTAATTAAAACAGATTTTTTAAAAAAGAATGTAAGTTGGCATAAGTAATGAAAATTACTTATGCCTCTTTTAAACACGCATGTCTTTATAATAAATAGTATAAAAAAATATAAAATGAAAAGTGCTATAGAAATTAAACCTGACATTAGCTATAAGAGTGCTGGTAAGTTTGAAGAGACACGATTTGAGAAAATCCACAATGAAATCTTCAGGAACTCTACCGAGGCATCGATAATTGTTGCGCAGGAAATTGCTCAATTAATTAGATCTAAACAAGAAAAGAATAAATCTTGTGTACTAGGTTTAGCCACAGGTTCTTCACCTATAAAAGTATATGAAGAATTAGTTAGAATGCACAAAGAAGAAGGATTAAGTTTTAGCAATGTTGTAACTTTTAATTTGGATGAATACTATCCGATGACAAGGGAAAACAATCAGAGTTATCACCATTTCATGCATCAACATCTTTTTAACCACATCGATATCAATCCTGATAATGTAAATATTCCAGATGGTACCGTTGCAATCGAAGAGTTAAATCAATATTGTATTGATTATGAAATGAATATTAAAAATGCTGGCGGACTCGATTTTCAGTTATTAGGAATCGGTCGTACCGGACACGTAGGATTTAACGAACCAGGTTCACACATAAATTCAGGAACACGTATCATTACTTTAGATCATATAACGAGAGTAGATGCTTCTTCCGATTTTAACGGAATTGATAATGTGCCAAAAAGGGCCATTACAATGGGAGTATCTACAATTCTCAGATCTAAAAGAATTGTACTAATGGCTTGGGGACAAAACAAAGCCGATATCATCAAAAGAACTATTCAGGGAGATATCAGTTCAGAAGTTCCAGCTACATTTTTGCAAAATCATGGCAATGCAACATTTGTTCTGGACCAATTGGCAGCATCCGAACTAACCCGTTTTAAAACACCATGGCTGGTAGGAGAATGTATTTGGAATCAGGAATTAAAAAGCAAAGCGATTGTTTGGCTATGCCAAAAAACAAAACAATCCATTTTAAAATTAACCGACAGAGATTACAACAATAACGGAATGTCCGATTTATTGGCTCAGGAAGGTTCAGCTTACGATTTGAACATTAATATGTTCAATGTATTGCAACACACCATTACAGGATGGCCAGGAGGAAAACCAAACACCGACGATTCACACCGTCCAGAAAGAGCTAATCCAGCCAAGAAAAGAATTATCCTTTTTAGTCCACACCCAGATGATGATGTTATCTCGATGGGAGGAACATTCTCAAAACTAATAAAACAAGGGCATGATGTACATGTAGTATATCAGACCTCAGGAAATATTGCCGTTACCGATGATGAAGCATTAAAATTTGCAGAAGTAAGTAATGATTTTATAACAGATGCCGATACCAAAATAAACTTTAAATCAGTAATAGAGTTTTTGAACAATAAATCAGAGAATCAGATTGATTCGTTAGAAGTTCGTAAACTAAAAGGATTAATAAGAAGAAGAGAATCTTATGCCGCTACACGATATATTGGATTAAAAGATAGTAATACCCATTTCCTGGATCTGCCATTTTATGAAACAGGACAAATCAAGAAAAATCCGTTAGGTCCAGAAGATATTGCAATTGTAAAGGACATTATCGAACAAATAAAACCACACCAAGTGTTTGCAGCAGGAGATCTAGCAGATCCACACGGCACGCACGAAGTATGTTTGAATGCCATATTTGCGGCAATGAAAGAATTAAAACCAAAACCATTCATGGATGATTGTTGGTTATGGTTGTACCGAGGAGCTTGGCACGAATGGGATATTCATGAAATAGACATGGCAGTACCATTAAGCCCATCAGAAGTATTGCTAAAACGTCACGCTATTTTATACCACCAATCACAAAAAGACAGAGTAATGTTTCAAGGAAACGACTCTAGAGAGTTTTGGGTAAGAGCTGAAGATCGTAATAAAAACACAGCGATTTTATACGATGATTTAGGACTTGCCGAATATGAAGCAATCGAAGCCTTTAAACGTTTTGATTATTAAAAGATTACACAAGTTAGAATAATTTAAGTTACAAAATTCAGAGTGATACCTTGGTGATAAAGAGGTTCAATTAGGTTTTATTCTGAGTTTTGTTTTTATCCGAGTTTTTAAGTCAATATGTATTGATTGCAAAAGACTCTTTTACAACAAAAAATATGAAATATATATTGATTTTATTATTTTCAGGTATAGTAGCTAATGCTCAAATAAAAAAAGAGCAATTAAACCTTATGCCATGGCCACAAACAATAAATTTATCCGAGGGTACATTTGCTTTAACTAAAGGTTTTAGAATAAATATTACAGGAAACCCTAATCCGAGAATTTTTAGCGGGGCAACTCGTTTTTTAAGAAGATTAGACGGTAGAACAGGATTGTTTTTTGAGCAAGATTTTTTGACCAAACTTAATTCAGCACCTACAGCACAATTACAAATAAATTGCACCAAAAGTGGTAAAATTGGTTTATATGAAGACGAGAGTTATCATCTTGATATAAAGCAAGATAAAATTACAATTAATGCAACAAGTGATTTAGGAGCTTTACATGGCCTTGAAACGTTGTTACAAATGTTACAAAACAATAGTACGTCTTACTACTTTCCGGTTTCTCAAATTTCAGATTTTCCAAGATTCACATGGAGAGGTTTAATGATGGATGTTGCAAGACATTTTCAACCAGTAGATGTTGTTAAAAGAAACCTAGATGCATTGGCTGCTATGAAAATGAATGTTTTTCACTGGCATTTAGTAGATGATCAAGGATGGAGAATACAATTAAAAAAACATCCTAAACTTACTGATTTAGCTTCAGATGGATTTTATTATACACAAGAAGAAATTAAAAACATTGTTAAATATGCTGATGAGCGAGGAATTTTGGTCGTGCCAGAAATCGATGTTCCGGGTCATGCATCAGCTATTTTAACAGCTTACCCAGAAATAGGAAGTAAAGTAGTAAATATATCTAATGGAACTTCAGAGAGTAGTGCAAAAGCAGCAGTAGTTTCTACATATAGTATAGAGCGTAATGCAGGAATTTTTAGCCCAACATTAGATCCATCTAATCCTAAAACTTACCAATTATTAAGCGAGATTTTTGATGAAGCATGCCCATTATTTCCAGGTGCATACTTTCATATCGGAGGAGATGAAAACGAAGGTAAAGACTGGGATTCAAACCCTAAAATACAAGAGTTTAAAAAGAAATATAAGTTAGTAACCAATCATGATTTGCAAACTTATTTTACGATGCAATTAGTTCCGATGCTTAAAAAACATGGTAAACAATTGATGGGTTGGGAAGAGATTATGACAAAAGACATGTCTAAAGATGCAATTATTCACGCATGGAGAGGGCCAAATGAAGGAGTTGCAGTTGGAAAATCATTAACAGAATCTGTGAAAAATGGTTACAAAACAGTCTTATCTAATGGTTATTATATTGATTTAGTTCAAGGAGTAGAAGCACATTATTTAAACGATCCATTACCTAAAAGTGCAAACTTTACCCCAGAAGAAAAAGCAAGAGTATTAGGAGGAGAAGCTACAATGTGGACAGAACTTGTAACACCTTTAACCATGGATTCAAGACTTTGGCCAAGAACAGCAGCAATAGCCGAAAGATTATGGTCTGCAGAAGATATTACAGATTTAAACAGCATGCGCAGAAGATTAGCAGTTGTTTCATTTAGACTAGAAGAACTAGGAATTACACATATTAGAAACAAAGATGTAATCTTAAGAAATATATCAAACAATCAAAACATTGCAGCATTAATCGATTTCTCTAATGTATGTGAGCCTTTAAAAGGGTATAAGAGAAATAAAGGAGGAGTTGAATATCAAACATATTCACCATTTACACTTTTTGCAGATGCATGTACACCAGATGCTTCAGATGCAATTGCTTTTGATACAGTTGTAAAAGAATATTTAGCAGACAAATCAGCCGCTAATAAAGCCAAAGTAACTTCATTCTTAAACAAGTGGATTGGTTTAAAAGCTAGCCTAACAAGTTTAAGTGAAAATGCGCCTTTGATCCAGCCAATTTTACCACTTGCTAATAATCTTAGTGATTTATCACAGCAATTAGTAAATGTTTTAGATAATAAAGCAACAGTTGCACCAGCAGTTTTAAATGAATTATTAGAGAAATGTAACTCTAAAGATTATGGAGATGTAGAGTTAGCAGTATATGAAAGTTTAAAAAAATTAATATAGAGTAAGATTAAAAGTTGTGTTAGATTAATAATTGAATTAGTTGAAGTTTAGTTGCCATAATTAATTAGTAATTTAATTATCTCTTCTGGAATTTCCAGGAGAGATAAATTATGGTAAAGATTCGGTTTGGATATTTTTAGAATACCGAATCCATGATAAAATAGATATTAAAATTTAAAATATAATAAAGATTTACAATTAAGATTGCTAAGCCCCAAGTTTATCTGTTTTAATTTAAAAATGATTCAGTTGCCCCAAATGTAACTGAGTTAGCGATTACCATTTGTTTAAAGTGATTTTTGGTTTTTGTATTACCAATCTATCATTTAATCCAATTGGATATTTATTTTTTATTAACCAACCTATTTATTAATTATGAAACATTATTACAGATTGCTGTTATTATTTTTGTTTCCGATTGTATTATTTGCCCAACCAGCACATAATAAAAAAGTTGTCGGATACTATGCTCAATGGGCCATTTATGCTAGGGATTTTAATGTCCCCAAAATTGACGGAAGTAAATTAACCCATTTAAATTATTCTTTTTACGGAACCACTTTCGATCCGGCACACCCAGAAAATACCAAATTAAAATGTTTGGATACCTATGCTGATTTTGAGCATATGGAAGGCGGAATACCGTGGGACGCTCCTGTAAAAGGAAATTTTTATGATTTAATGAAACTTAAACAAAAGTACCCACATTTAAAAATCTTAATCTCCGTAGGAGGTTGGACAAAAGGACAAGATCTTTCACCAATTTCTGCAAGCCCAGTTGCCAGAGCAGCTTTAGCGGCAGATATGGCTAATTTCTTGGTAACTTATCCTTTTATTGATGGATTTGATATCGATTGGGAATATCCCCTTTCTGGAGGAACAGACGGAACTGAAGTTATTAATGGAGCACCAATACCTCCACAAAAATACAGTCCGGATGATAACAAGAATTTGGTTTATTTATTAAAAGCAATGCGACAAGCAATGCCTAATAAATTAGTTACAATTGCTGCAGGTAATAATGTTCGAAAAGTAGGAGCACAATATTTAGGTCCAAACAATAGAGCACAATACGGAATGACAGAAGATATTTCGACTTATTGCGATTATATCACTTATTTTGGATATGATTTTGGAGGAAACTGGTATGATAAAACATGCTACAATGCCCCTTTATATCCAAGCGGAAATACAAATGATCCGTTATACAACGCAACTCAATCAGAATCACTAGATGAGTTAACAAACCAATATTTAAACGTTATCGGTATTCCTGCTAATAAGCTAGTAATGGGATTGCCTTTTTACGGAAAAATATTTAAAAATGTTGGAACAACTAATACAGTGCCTAATATGCCAGGATTATTTGTTACAGCACCAAGAGATGCAGTTTCAGGATGTACAAATCCGCAAAATCCAACAGGAACATGGGATGGTCCCGCAGCTTGCGAAAAATCAGGAAGTATCGAGATTTGCGATTTAGTAGGTAATCCGGTAACAAACTCACATCCTTATTTAGACCCAAACACTATGTTGGTTACTCCAGCAGCAGCATCTGCAGGATGGGTAAGATATTGGGATAATGCAACCAAAGTTCCTTACCTATACAATGCTTCTTTACATCAGTTTATTAGTTATGAAGATAAACAATCGATGGAATTAAAAGCAGAGTATATTAAATCCAAAAATCTTGGTGGAGGTATGATTTGGGAATTATCTCAAGATACCAGAGGAGCTATTCCTAATGCATTATTAGGACAAGTAAATACTACTTTTAGTGCTGCCGTTATCGGAACATTAACAGTAAGTGGTTCAGTAAAAAATGGTACAAATTTAGTGCCAGCAGTTACAGTTCAGCTAAAAGATGCTACCAATGCAATTGTTCAAACGGTTAATTCTACAGATGGAAATTATACTTTTAACAATGTAGTTTCAGGAGCAAATTATACTGTTACAGCTTTAAAAGCGTCATACACTTTTACGCCAGTAACATTAACAAATCTTGTAGCAAACCAAGCCAACGTTGTTATTCAGGGAACACAACCGCTTTATACTATTAGCGGAACTGTACTAGACGGAACTACAGCAGTTTCGGGAGTAACAGTTACAGCAACAGCAGGAACAACTACATTTACTGGAGTTACTAATGCAAGCGGAGCATACACTGTTACAGCTTTAACAGCAGGACTTAATTATACAGTTACAGCTGCAAAAACAGGAGTAACATTTACGCCAGCATCTACAGTATATTCAGTTTTAAGTGAAAACAAAGTTTTGAATTTTACTCAAACGGTATATTATACTATTAGCGGAAGCGTAATGAATGGAGCAACAGCAGTTTCTGGAGCAACAGTTACAGCAACTTCTACAGCAGGAACATTTACATCAGTATCTAGTGCTACAGGAGCGTATAGTATTGCTAATTTACCTTCGGGAGCAAACTATACAGTAACAATTGCTAAAGCAGGAGTAACATTCTCACCAGCTTCTACGGTATATAATAATCTTACGGCAAGTAAAGTTTTAAACTTTACACAAAATGCAGCTCCAGTTAGCAAAATTAACGGAACAGTTAAGAATGGTTCAAATCCAGTAGCAGGTGCCAAAGTAGAATTAATTTTTAATTGGACAGATAATGCACATCCATATGCTAGTTTTCTGGCTACTACAGATGCGCAAGGAAAATATAGTTTTGATAATGCAATATTCTCAGGATATACAATCATCGCTAGTTTAAAAATGAATTCATGGCAGAATAATGACGTTACTTATTCACCTTCTAATCTTACAAACTTGCCTATTCCAGCTACATCACAAGTCTATGACTTTAGTACAGGAACAGTAGCACCATTAAAAGTTGCAGGCGAAAGCGTACCGAGCGAAGTAGTTGCAGTATCAGAAACTAAAACTCCATCAGCGACTACAGTTGATAAAAGCTTGGTAGAGAGTAAAGTTTTAAGTGTTACTCAAGAGCTTGTTGCACCAGGTACTATAATTAGCGGAACAGTTAAGAATGGAACAACTCCGGTATCAGGAGCCAAAGTAGAATTAGTTGTGCCTTGGACAGATAGTACACATAACTGGAAAAGTGTTATTGCAACAACAGATGCACAAGGAGTTTTTAGCTATGATAATACAGTTACAGCAGGTTATACACAAGTTTTAAGTTTAAAATTAAATGCTTGGGAGAATAATAATACCGCATATTTTCCAAATAATCTGGTAAACTTTGCTATGCCAACAACGCCTCAGGTGTATAACTTTAATACAAATACAGTTTTACCACCTCAGGTTACCATTACAGCTCCTTCAGCTGCAACTGTAGCGATTGCTCCGGGAACAGCGATTCAGCTGAAAGCAACTGCAAGTGTAGATGCCAGCTTAACTATTTCGTCAGTTGTATTCAACATTAACGGACAAAATATTACAGCAATACTTTCAGGAACGGAATATGTAGCAAACTGGACACCAGTTGCAGCAGATTTCAACAAAAATTATACCTTGAAAGCAACTGTTACGGCGTCAAGTGGTACAACGGCAGAAAATACAAAAGCGTTCTCTTTACAATGTTCAGGGACAACTTGTCCTAATTCATTGCCGGTAATTACTTGGGTTTCACCAGCAACGACAACAATTAATCAGCCTTCAGGTTTCCAACCAGTGGCACTAAGTGTTAATGTTACAGATGCCGATGGTACAATTGTAAGCGTTTCGGTAAGCATAAACGGAACTTATTTTCCTATGACAAAAGGTACAGGGAATGCATACAACTATACATTTACTCCAAATGCTCATATAACATATGCATTAATAGTAAAAGCGATAGATAATGCAGGAGGTGAAAAATTATTTAATCAATCGATTACGATTACTAATTCGACACGAATATTCATTCCGCTTCCGGCTAAAGTTCTTTTAGGATATGCACATTCTTGGGAAAATGCTGGTGCTCCATTTTTATATTTTTCTCAAATGGTAGGAAGTAAATTTAACGTAGTTGATTATTCTTTCGTAGAAACAGTTAATCGTGATGGTTATACACCAGTATTAACTACAAATGACACTAGATATTTGACCAATGGAGTTTTCGATAAGCAATTGTTGAAAAATGATATAAAATCTTTAAGAGATAGCGGAGTTCCTGTTATTGTCTCTATTGGAGGTCAAAATGGTCATGTTGTTTTAGACAATGTAACTCAAAAAAATATTTTTGTTAATGGTCTAAAAGCAATTATTGATGAGTATCAATTTGATGGAGTTGATATTGATTTTGAAGGTGGATCAATGAATTTTAATGCAGGAGCTTTAAGAGATATTTCTTATGCGGGTATTTCTGCTTATCCAAGATTAAAAAACGTAGTAGATGCTTTCAAAGAATTAAAAGCTTACTATGGTCCTGGATTTTTATTAACTGCAGCTCCAGAAACACAATATGTACAAGGAGGATATTCTACCTATAATGATACATTTGGTTCCTTCCTTCCAATCATTCAAAACTTGCGTAATGAATTAGATTTGTTAGCGGTACAATTGTATAATACAGGAGGAGAAAACGGATTAGATGGTCAATATTATGGTTCAGCTAAGAAATCAAACATGGTAACAGCCCTAACAGATATGATTATAAAAGGGTATAATATTGGCACAACAGGAATGCGTTTTGATGGTTTACCAGCTTCAAAAGTTCTTATTGCATTACCAGCTTGTCCAAGTGCAGCCGGTAGCGGTTATTTAACGCCGACAGAAGGAATTAATGCTATGCATTACTTAAGAACCGGAACTACTTTTTCAGGAAGAACCTACACTATGCAGCCAGGCGGACCATATCCTTCTTTAAGAGGTTTAATGACTTGGTCAGTAAACTGGGATGCATCTTCTTGTGGTAATTCATCTGAATTGTCTAAAGCATATGCAGCTTATTTTGCATCACAAACTGCTAAAATAAAAGCAGAAGATAAGATAGAAGTAACAAGCAATAAAACAATTGCATACTTTAAAGATAATGCACTAGCAATATCTAACGAAGCAAATAATATCGGTAAAGTTGAGGTGTATAACACAATCGGACAATCGGTATTAAGTTACGAAAACATACAAAATAGTAACAATTTGTTGCTAGAAAACAGAAGTTTCTTAACCAAACAATTATTTATCGTAGTTGTGACTGATAAATCTGGAAACAGAAAATCATTTAAGGTAATGAACTTTTTAAATTAAGATTTTAAGAATTCAAAAAAATGAAAAATTGGGGCAGTTAAAATTGAGTTTGGTTATTTATTTTTTAATTTGATTTTTCATATTTTGGATAAATGTATTGAATTTAGGTAATTTGTTATTTGGTTTTTACCTAGAGGAAATCATTATGAGCCTGGTACTTAGTGCCAGGTTTTTTTATGCCTTATCGCGATTGGAGAGATACAGTTGTTTTTTTAAATTAAGACAGTCTTTCAGAACGTAGTCAAATAATTAGGAGCTATTTCCTGCTATCCGCTTGTATCTTTTCATCTCGAGAAAAACGAGATAAAAAGGATACCACTACTATCAGGGCTAGGAACTATCATTGCGAAGTACAAAGTAATTACATTTCAAATAGACCTTTGTCAAAGTTCAAAACGAAGAGTGTAAGGAACTTTAATTTTACACAAAATAATCACAAACTTGTCATTTCTGAAATGACAAAAATGAACAGACCAACTTTAAACTTGAACTTTGACAAAGGTTACAATTATTAGAAACTATTTTTTAGCTATTTTTGAAACCCAATTATTGCATCACAACTTCATGAAAAAAACATTTAGCCTTATACTAACATTCTTAATTTTTACTTCTTGTTTAGCACAAACAAAATACGGAAATCCAGAAGTTGATCCAATACAAATCCAAAAAGACTACAGCAGTTGGTGGGCGTATCAGAGTAAAAACATAATGCTTTCCAGAGATTTTGTTGCACTAGATACACTCTCGAAAGAAATACCAAAAGAGACTTTTTTAGATCAATTAGCAAATAGTAATTATATCCCCATTCGATTACAATCGGATGATGCTGTTTATTATTATAAATTATTCAAAATCGATCCTAATTCCGATACAAGTATAAAAGCAACTATTAACCAAGAAGCTTTTGATGCGTATAAGAACTTCAAAATGGAAAACACTCCATTCCCTAAATTCTCTTTTAAAGATTTAAACGGAAATCTGGTTTCTAATGAAACTATGAAAGGAAAGATTGTAGTGATAAAATGTTGGTATATTCATTGTGCTGCATGCATCAAAGAATTTCCAGATGTAAATAAATTGGCAGAGAAATATAAAGACCGAAAAGACATACTTTTTGTAAGTTTAGCCGAAGATACACCCGAACAATTAAAAGTATTTTTGGCTAGAAAACCATTATCATATTCCGTTATTCCAAATATGAAAATCTATATGAACGAAACGCTGCAGCTAAATGCATTTCCCACACATTTCATTATCAATAAAGAAGGATTAATTACCAAAGTTTTAAATAATTACAAAAGCTTAGAAGTAGCTTTGGAAAAAGAAAGTAAATTGAAGAATTAACCGCAAAGCAAGCAAAGATTACCTATAAAAAGGAACGCGGATGATACGGATTCGCTAGGGCGAAAACACAGATAAAAACGAATTTTCTATAGAAGTTCTAATTGCTTTTTCCCAAATAGTCATCACTTCTTCTACCGGCAAATTAGAGTCAAATGATTCTTTATGCAGCGAAAAATCAATCACTTTCATGCTTACTATATCTATAATTGCTGCGGTAATATGTGTGCCCCCAATGTCTAATCCAACGGCATATTCTTTATTCATTCTTCTTCTTTTTTGGAATTGAACCATTAAGAGATTAAGATTTTTTTACCATTAAGAGATTAAGTTTATTAAGTATTGTTGCTTAATTTTTCTTAATTTCTTAATGGTAAATATTCTCTCGATTTAAAAAAATAAGTTTTTTTAAATCTCTTAATGGTAAATATATTTTTAGTTTTTTAAATGTTTTTGTCTTTTAAAATTTGGGGATAATGGATGCTTGTATGTACTATCATTTCTCCAAATAGTGTATTCGCCCAAGCAAACCATTTTCGGGTAAACTTAGTAACATCGTCTTTATGAAATGACTCGTGCATGAATCCGGTATCAGCATTTGTTTTGATCAAATTACTAATACACGCTTTTATCTCTTTTTCGTCGACACTGGTAATAGCTCTCAAAACAATACTCATAGGCCAGATGGTATCTGTTCCTGTATGTGGTCCTCCAACCCCTTCGCCTGCTTTTCCTTTATAGAAAAACGGATTATTTTCTGAAAGTACCACTTTACGCGTATTCAAATATAACGGACTATCTGGCTCAATAGCTCCTAAATAAGGTAATGATAATAATGAAGGTACATTGGCATCATCCATCATGTGGAAACTACCGTAACCATTAACCTCAAAAGCAATAATTTTTCCGAATTTTGGATGTTCGATGATTCCGTTTTCTTCTAATCCTTTCTGAACTTGTCCTTGTAATTCTTTGGCTTTAGCCACTAAATCATTGTCTTTTAATGCTGGCAAAGAGAAAATTTCCTGAAGATATCCAAGCACTTCGATAGCAAACATATTACTCGGAATTAAATATCCAAACAAGGTACTATCATCACTTGGTCTGAAAGTTGAAACGATTAATCCGCATGGTTTTACAGGATATCCGTAACCGCTTAATGGTACACCATCGGTAGCCCAAGCTGTTACTCTCTGGAAATTATATGGCCCTTTATCTGTCCAGCGTTGTTGCTCTTTAAAAGTTTGCAATACCAAAAGCATGGCTTCTTTCCACTTACTGTCAAACAAACTAATATCTCCAGTTTCTTTCCAATATCCGTGCGCCAGTCTTATTGGGTAACATAAACTGTCGATCTCCCATTTGCGTTCATGGATTCCAGGTTGCATTTTGGTCATATCATTTTTCCACTCACTTACCTGATTAAAATCTTTGTAAAAAGCATTCGCATAAGGGTCAAGCAAAATACATTTTGTCTGACGGTTGATTACTCCTTTTACTAATTCTGCTAGTTTTTTATCTTCTTTTACAAAAGGAATATACGGCCATATTTGCGCTGTACTATCACGCAACCACATCGCATCAATATCTCCTGTGATAACATACGTATCTGGTTTTCCGTCGATAATTTCAAAATCGACAGTTGTGTCTAATGTATTTGGGAAACAATTTTCAAACAACCAAGCCAATTCTGGGTTTGCGATTTGTTTTTTGATTCTTACAATTGCTGCTTCAACAGCTTTACTTGTAAATTTTCTTTCGGCTAATGGTGGTCTTTTGGTAATAAAATCTTTTAATGCAAAATTGAAAGCATCAGATTGCATTCCGAAAACATCAGATTGAAGTGCCAATAATCCTGCTGAAAAAATCCCTGTATTTTTTATAAATTTTCTACGTGATTGCATAGTATTATTTTGAAGTTGAATAAGAATATGGATAGGCACTTGCTGAAGTTCCTCTTTGTAAATTAGGTTTGCTGGTCATGTCAAAATTTAATTCACCACCTTTTAATACATCAAAATGATTGATATAATTTTTGGTGTGAGTTGCATTATTCCATTTTAAATCCTGAACATATTTATTAGTTTCAGAATTATTTGGAGCATTTATAATAAGCTCCTTTCCGTTTTCTAACTGTAATGTTACTTTCTTAAATAATGGTGCTCCCAGAACATATTCGTCTGTTCCTGGACAAACTGGATAGAATCCCATTGCTGAGAAAACATACCAAGCCGAAGTTTGTCCGTTATCCTCGTCTCCGCAATATCCATCTGGAGTTGGTTTATACAAACGGTTCATTACTTCTCTTGACCAATATTGTGTTTTCCAAGGTTCGCCAGCATAATTATACAAATAAATCATGTGCTGAATTGGTTGGTTTCCGTGAGCATATTGTCCCATATTCATGATTTGCATTTCGCGGATTTCATGAATTACTGCTCCGTAATAACTATCATCAAAAACTGGTGGTGTAGTAAAAACTGCATCTAATTTGGCTGTAAATTTTTTCTCGCCTCCCATTAAATCAATTAAACCATTTATGTCGTGAAATACACTCCAGCTGTAATGCCACGCATTTCCTTCGGTAAAAGCATCTCCCCATTTAAACGGATTGAAATTTTTAGGGAAACTTCCGTCTTTATTTCTACCGCTCATTAATCCGATTTCTGGATTATAAAGTTTTTTATAATTCATCATTCGTTTTTCGAATAAACTAATTTCTTTTTTCGGACGGTTTAGGGCTTTCGCTAATTTCCAAATCGTGAAATCATCATAAGCATATTCTAGTGTTCTGGCTGCATTTTCGTTGATTTTTACATCATAAGGTACATATCCTAAAGTGTTGTAATACTCCACTCCTTTTCTTCCCACAGCTTCTAACGGTCCTTCGTTATTGGCTCCATGCAACAAGGCTTCGTATAATTTATTGATATCATAACCACGCAATCCTTTGATATAAGCATCAGAAACTACAGATGCTGAATTATTCCCAACCATTACATTTCTAAACCCTGGACTTGACCACTCTGGCAAGAAACCGCCTTCTTTATAATCGTTGATTAATCCTTCTTGCATTTCTTTATTAATCGAAGGATAAACTAAATTTAACAAAGGATATAAGGCACGGAATGTATCCCAAAATCCTGTTCCTGCATACATATAACCCGGTAATACTTTGCCATTATAAGGGCTATAATGTACAATTTCTCCCTTAGCATCTATTTCGTATTGCTTTTGCGGAAAACAAACTGTACGATATAAACAAGAGTAGAATGTTTTTAGTTGTTCTTCACTTCCACCCTCAGCATTTAATTTTCCTAGAACTTTATTCCATTCTTGCTTAGATTCGGCTACTGTTTCATCAAAAGATGCTTTTCCTAACTCGCTATTCAAATTTAATTCGGCTTGCTCTATACTGATAAAAGATGATGATACTTTTACATTTACTTTCTCGCCTTTTTTGGTTTTAAATCCAACTATTGCACCTACATGATTATCTTTTAATTCTAGTTTGTCTTTTTCCAGAACTTTATCATGCCATGTATAATTTGTTGCAAATGGTTTATCGAATTGTAATACAAAATAGTTTTTGAAATTCTCAGGAACTCCTCCACTATTGCGAGTTGTATATCCTATAATTTTATTTTCTGACGGAATTATTTTGATATAAGAACCTTTGTCAAATGCATCGATTACAATAGACGATTGCTCGTTTTCTGGGAATGTAATCTGAAAATGTGCTGCTCTTTCGGTTGCTGTAATTTCGGTTGTAACATCATAATCGGCTAGATATACGCTGTAATAATAAGGTTTTGAAACCTCGGCTTTGTGGCTAAACCAACTTCCTCTTTCGTCTTCTGCAAAAGCTAATTTTCCTGTTACTGGCATGATCGAAAACTGCCCGTAATCATTCATCCAAGGCGAAGGTTGATGTGTTTGTTTAAACCCTCTAATCTTTTCGGCTGTGTAAACATACGCCCATCCGTCACCCATTTTTCCTGTTTGTGGTGTCCAGAAATTCATTCCCCAAGGTCGGCAAATTGCAGGATAAGTATTTCCGTTAGAAAGACTGTGTAAAGATTGTGTTCCCATTAAAGGATTAACATATTCTACTGGATCTAACGTTTTAACTTGGGCATTTACGAAAACGCAACATTGCATTATCCCTAAAAAAATTAAACTCTTTATTTTCATATTCTGTGTTGTTATCCTAACAGGTTTTTAAAACCTGTTAGGTATTTATTGTAAAACGTGAATTGTCGACTTTCAAAGCTTTGTCAAAGTTTACATAAACCTGAAGACTTAAATTATACCTAACAGGTTTTAAAAACCTGTTAGGAAACTGAATACTGAAACTGTAAACTGCGACTGAAAACTCTTAAAGCGGTCTATCTTCTTTCTTCACTCCAAACGTCGTTGATGGTTTGCTTCCCATATACAATTTTAATTCTCCTCCTTTTACAATCATGTCATGTGTGATGTATGATTTTGTGTATGGTTTTCCGTTATACTCTGCTTTTTGGATATAGATATTAGTTTTGCTATTGTCTATTGCTTTTAATGTAAATGAAATTCCTTCTTTATGATGGATTGTCGCTGTGTTTACTAATGGACTTCCTAAAACGTAAATTCCGTTTGCTGGATTAACGGAATAGAATCCCATTGATGAGAATACATACCAAGCCGACATTTGTCCTAAATCCTCATTCCCGCATAATCCGTCTGGTTTTGTCGAGTAGAATTTATCATCGATTTCACGGATTAGTTTTGCGGTTTTCCAAGGTTGTCCTGCGTATGCATACAAATATGGAATATGGTGATTTGGCTCGTTCCCTTGTGCGTACTGACCAATTAAGCCGCTGATGTCAGGTGAAATCTCTTCGCCTTCTACTTTATCTGTTATCAGGAAAAGTGAATCTAATTTGGCTAAAAATTTATCTTCGCTTCCAAATAATTCGATTAAACCGTAAGGGTCTTGCGGAACTAACCATGTGTATTGCCAAGCATTTCCCTCTACATAATCGTCTTTACGATGTGCTGATGAAAGTGGGTTGAATGGCGTTCTCCAATTTCCATCGGTTAATTTCCCTCTCATAAATGTAGTTTCTTTATCAAAATACAATTTGTACAAATTGGCTCTTTTTGAGAAATAATTGTAATCATCGGTTTTGCCTAATGATTTTGCCATTAATGCCACACAATAATCATCAATTGCATATTCTAGAGCATTTCCTACTGATTCTAATACTTTATCGGCTGGGATATATTCTAGTTTCTGAACATAATCCATTCCGTCACGAGTTTGCATCGCAGTTTTTTTGATGGCTTCATACGCTAATGTGGTATCGTAATCTCTATACCCTTTCATGTAAGCATCTACAATAACTGCAATCGAGTGATTTCCATTCATTGTATTGGTTTCATTCCCCATTAAATGCCAAACTGGTAATCGTCCTTGTTGCTCGTAGATTGCTAAAAATGATTTAACGATATCATTAATTTTATCGGGTTGCGTAATGGTATATAAAGGATGTAAACCACGGTAGGTATCCCATAGTGAAAAAGTCGTATAATTGGTAAAACCTGCTTTTTCGTATACTTTTTTATCTGTTCCTCTGTAATCTCCGTTTACATCATTAAAAATTGATGGTGCAAACATGGTATGATATAAGGCGGTATAAAAAACTTTTGTCGTTTTATCATCAGCTTTTATCTGAATTTTATTTAGCACTTTATTCCATTTTGAAGTCGCTTCTTTTGCTACAGCATTAAAATCCCAACCCGGAATCTCAGTCTTAATATTCGCGGAAGCGTTCTCATAACTTACTGGAGAAATCCCAACTTTTACTAAAACTTGTTTATTTTTTAAAGCTTTAAAATCTAAAACCGCTTTCATACGTACTGCTTCGCCTTCGTTTCCTGGAACTGGAGTTGTATTATCATATAAAGCTATATTTGAAATTGGTTCAGAAAATTCCATTGTAAAGAAAATGCGCTGATCTGCAGCCCAACCCGCAGAATATCTATATCCTACAAGTGTTGTTTCGTTTATTTTTTTTATGAATGTTTTTACGGGTTTATCCCATCCCACACCATCGGCTAGATCTAATAAAACGTGATTATCTGTAGTGGTATTAAAAGTATATTTATGAAAACCTACTCTTTCGCTTGCTGTTAGCTCTGCTTTAATTTTGTATTTATCAAGGATAACGCTGTAATACCCTGCTTTGCTTACTTCGTTTTTATGCGAGAAATATGAGCCATAACCTGTTGCCATATCTTCTTTTGTTCCTTTTGTAAGTGGAACTTTTCCTGATACTGGCAACAACAAGATATCGTTTAAATCTCCAATTCCTGTTCCGCTTAAATGTGTGTGCGTGAATCCTAATATGGTATTACTTGCGTAGTTGTATCCGCTGCACCAATCCCAACCTTCAAAAACATTTACTGGTCCTAATTGCACTGCTCCAAAAGGAACATTGGCACCAACAAATACGTGTCCGTGTCCTGCAGATCCTATCAATGGATTTACATATTGGGTGTAATCTATACTTGTTTGTTTTGCTTTCTTTTCCTGTGAAATTACTGGATTAGCAAAAAATAGGTTTAAAGCGATAATACCACTAAAAGCTATTTTGTTATATATTTTAAACATATTTTATTTTTTTATTTGACTTGTGTAATGGCACGCGGATGACACGGATTAAACAGATTTACGCGGATATTTTTTTAATCTTTGAACATAAAAATTTAACCGCAAAGGGCACAAGGGTTTACGCAAAGGTCGCAAAGTAGACGCACTGCGGTGCGCCTCTACAGAAAACCTATGAACCTCTTTTTATTCACAATACAAGAAACCTTTGTCGCTTTGAGCCTTTTTTTATTCACAATAAAAGAAACCTTTGCACCTCAGAACCTCAGAACCTTAGTACCTTTTAAAAACATCATAAAGAGAATAAACCTTAACCTCTGGCTTAGCTATTTTCCCTTCGAACGTAATTGTTCTTTCTTCTCCAGCTTTTAAGTCGATGTAGTTATCGCTCCATTTGCCAGTGTATCCTTTTATGGAAACATTTACATATTTAGCAAATTTTGATGCTTTTAGAGTCAATTTGTTTCCTTGTACTTTCCAAGTGATTTTTGGGTCTTCGAGTTTTAAATCTATCGGACGTGTCAAATCAATTGTCGGAGTTATATCATCTCTGTAAGCTTCTTTCATAGCGTACCAAGCAGCTTTGGGTTGTCGATCATAATAATCGGTTACACTCCAACTTGCTACTGGCCAACAATCGTTAAGTTGCCAAACCAATGTTCCCATATTATAAGGCGCTTTAGAACGGTGAATTCCGATAATGTTTTTAAGAGAATAATATTGTAAACACTGTGTGAGGTACGTATAATCCTCGACATTCATTTTCTTTATTTTGGTCGAATCAATAAAATATCTATTCAAATAAGAATCTAATTTCATGAATCCTTTTCCTGCCTTTTGATGTGCTTGCAAAATATCTGAATATAAATATCGGTCTTCTGGCAAAGTAAATTTCTCGATAGAAGAATAATTTGGCATTGCCTGCATTCCGTATTCGCTCACAAAACGACCTGTTTTTTTCTGTACCGCTTCTACATCTTCTAATCCCCACCAAGTTCCCCAATAATGGCTATCTCCTTCGGTAATACTTTTTTCTTTAGACCAATGAAATAATGGTGATGAACTAATATATGGTCTTTTATTATCGACTTCTTTTACCCATTTTGGGATACTATCCTGAAACAAACGAACGTAATCTTTCCACAATCGTGTTGAATCTTGTTTGGACATATTCATGCTTTTTTGCCAACCCCAGTTTTTAAAAGCTTCATCGGCTTCGTTATTTCCACACCACAAAACAATACTCGGATGATGACGCAAACGCTTTACTTGATATTGCACTTCTTTTTTTACATTGTCAAAGAAAGCATCATCTCCTGGTACCATCGTTCCTGCAAACATAAAGTCTTGCCAAACATTAATTCCGTATTTATCGCATAAGTCATAAAAATAATCATCTTCATAAACTCCTCCACCCCAAATACGTAACATATTCATATTGGCATCTTTTGCCATACCAACTACTTTTTCGTATTCTTTTTTATCTACTCGAGAAAGAAATGCATCTGAAGGAATGTAGTTTGCTCCTTTCATATACACTGGCTTTCCGTCGATTTTAAAGTAAAATGATTTACCTAAACTATCCGGTTGTTGCACCAACTCTATCTTACGATTAAGCACATATGGTTTCTCTGGAGTTTTTTCGTCATAAGCTTCCAATCGTGGTGTTTTCCAAATTCCGCAAGTGGTGAATTTTGGTCCCCAATCCCATCCAAAATGGTATTGCGCTTTACGCACATAAGCACGAGGATTGTCTGGAATTACAAATGGCAAATCTTTCTTTGCAAGTGAATCGACCACATTTTGTGCTGATTTAAATACGATAACTAAATCATTATTCCCTGATTTGATTATTTTCTTTACATCAACTCTCCATTGGCGGAACATATTATCGGCTTTTAAAACCAATTGATTGTTCAGGTAAACTGTTGCGTAAGTATCTAGTCCGTCAAAAACTAGTTCAGCATTTTTTTTGTTAAACGTTGCTGGTGTAACCTGAAAAGTCGTTTTATACTCCCAATCTTTTTTTTCTATCCATTCTAGTTTTTTCTCATTGTCCCGATAAAATGGATCTGGTATTAATTTATTGTTCAACAAATCGGTATGAATCTCTCCAGGAACTGTTGCCGGATTCCACTTTTCAGTTTTTACTTCCCGATATTGCCAATCTTTTTTTATATCAATATTTTGTGCATTTACTGCAAATGAAAAATTTGCAAGACATATGCCGACAAACCAATAAAAGCTTTTTTTACATTCCATTTTTACTGAGTAATAAAATTATTATTTATGTCTAATTTTTAAGTGTGTGTTTGCAAATAGCAAAAGGTAATTTAACCGTTGGCAGTGGGAGAAGGATAATTGCTTGCACAATTAATTCCTTCTCTTTTTAGGTTTTATATCCTAGAATAAGAGTAACTAACAAAAATATCTAGACATTATTTCCTTTTTTACGGCTGCCAAACTTATATTAATTTTGGTCTCGATAGCTATTTTACTGTCTGAGCATAATTTTAAAAAGCAAACACGAATTTCACAAATTGACACGAATTAGTTTGTGAAATAAATTTCACAAACTAAGTTAACTCTTAAAATCTGTGGAAATTCGTGAAATTCGTGTTCAAAATTTATTTATAATATTTGTGCCCATATAGTAAGCTAACTATCAGTATTAGATTTTAGATTGCTCAAAAAACCATTTATTTATTTTAAGATCTTTGGAAAGTAATTCCATCTTTTTCAGCAAAAAGCAATTTTTCTGATTGCGAAAAAAAAGGTACTAAAAAACAATATATTAACCTCTTTATAACAAATGTTTTTTTTTTATAAAAATCAAAATAGAAACTTAAAAATAAGCCGGGAGGGTATATCCTACCCGACTTATTCTAACTAATCAACCAAATTAATTATTTATTTATCCCACCAAATTCTAGTTGTCATTAAATCTAACCCTTGACGTTGTATTGCTGCTTTGTAGTTTGCTCCGTTTGTAATTAACTCCGATTGATCGTATATTAATCTTCTTGGGATTGTACCGTCTGTTTCTCCTAAAGGGTCATTTACCGGTACTAAAACTGGATATCCTGTTCTTCTCCATTCTGAGAATGCTTCGAAACCATTAAATAGTAAAACAATCCATTTTTGAGTAATAATTTGCTCTATTTTCTCTGCTTCTGTTCCTGTAGCTTTAAATGGATTTGCTGTAATATAATCGTTATACTCTGCAATGGTAACTGCTGGTACTTTGTCTCCAAAAATTGATAGGATTTGCATCGCTCCTTTTACTCCATCTTCGTAATGTTGCTGAGCTGTTCCTGATACATTCCAACCTTTTGCTGCTGCTTCTGCCAATAAAAATTCTACTTCGGCATAAGACATGATTAAAGTTGGTGCATCTAAACGTAATACAGTAGAAGTATTAGGATCTGAGAAAAGTTTTTTGTCTCCACCCGGAAACTCTTTTGCATCATTTGCAAGTCCTTGCTGATCTGCAGGATTATTATTTCCTGAAGCTTCTAATTTTGCATAAACTCTTAAACGTGGATCGTTTGTATTCTTTAATAAGTCTATAAAAGTTTTGCTGTATTTTATATTTGACTCTCCTCCGTTTAAGTCATTTCTAACCCAAGATGATGTTATTGGGTTTGTTCTAACTCCTTGTGGTCCTGCATCATGTTTTAATACTGCACTATCAATATTAGAATTAAAAACTCCTTTTGCAAAAGCTTTTTCTACATATTGTTTTGATTTTGCCGGATCTACTTTAGACAAACGCATTGCAACTCTTAACATTAATGAGTTTGCAAACTTTTTCCATTTTGCTACATCACTTTGGTAAAATAAATCTGCATTACCTACAAAAGGTTTATTAGCATCTAATGCGTCTCCTGCTTCATCCAACTCTTTTAATAAATCATTGTAGATAACTTGTTGCGTGTCGTATTTAGGAGCAAAAATATTTCCGTTAAATCCTTGTCCTGCTTCAAAATATGGAACCTCTCCATACGTATCTGTCAGTTTCTGGAACATGAATACTTTCATGATTCTACATGCCTGAATCATATTTGAGTTTTCTGCCGTTTCTGGTAAAACAGACATCAACTGAAGAATTTGATTTAATCCTTTACCGTATGATTCTCCAAACAATGAACCTGAATATTCTGATGAATACGAATATTTTGAACCTGGTCCTCCTAATGAAGAAAAGTGTTGTACTATTTGAGCAGCATATCCATTATTTCCTCTTGTATTAGAATAATCTTGTCCGTCGATATATATTTCAGCAAGTGTGAACATCGATTTTGGTGCTGGGTCTATTAATGCATTTGGATTCTTGTTTAAATCCTCGAATCCTTCATCGCATGCTGTGAATGTCATTGCACTAACAATAGCGATACAGAATATTTTTATATATTTATTTTTCATCTTTCTATTTTTATTATTAGAATTTGACATTAAGAGTTACACCATAATTTCTAGTTAGAGGCATAGAAGCTCTTTCAAGTCCTTGTGCATTGCTATTAGAATAATTTGACTCTGGGTCAATGTTTGGCGTTGCACTATAAATTGTCCATAAATTATGAGCAGAAAATGCTAAACTAATAGATTGAAATGGTGAATGCGCTAGATATGCTTTTGGGAAATTGTAGCTAAAAGAAACTGCTCTTAGCTTAACAAAATCGGCATCATAAACAAAATTTGATGTTATATCGCTATAACTTCTCCAGTAATCGTATGCCGAAACGTGTGCGCTTACGCTATTTCCAATAGGTCCAACTCCCTCTACGTCAAATCCAGTTTCACGTCCTTCAACAGTCTTATCCGTCAATCCATAACGTGTTCCTAACTGGTTTGTGGCCGAATAGATTTCTCCTCCAAATTTAGCGTCTACAAAAACCGAAAGTGTTAGGTTTTTATAAGTAAAATCATTAGATAATCCCATAGACGTTGGAGCTACTCCTTGTCCTGCAATGATTAAATCTCCTCTCATGAATTTACCATTAGAATCTAATGCAATGTTTCCTTTTTCGGTTCTTAAATAATCATATGCTTTAATTACTCCAAAAGGCTGTCCTTTTTCTAAAACTACCGAAGCTCTGGAATCTCTATTTCCTTCTAATGTTTTGGTATTAATTTTGTCTGACAAGCTCAATACTTCACTATTATTGTAAGCAAAATTATAACCTACATTCCAACTAAAATTTTCTGTTTTTATCGCTTTTAGATTTACTGCAAACTCAACCCCTTTATTTAAAATCTCTCCCACATTAATCTTGGTTGTTCTGTAACCCGAACTTTGAGAAATATCTGCATCGGTAATATCATTTGTTGTTTTCTTGTAGTAGAAAGTTAAATCTGTACTAAGTCTATTATTGAAGAATGTGTTTTCGAAACCAAACTCAATTGTACTTACATTATAAGGTTTTAGGAATTTATTAGGAACTGTTTCTCCTTTAATACCCAAAATTGGTTGTCCTAGTGCGTCTGTTTGTCCGTCTGGCGCAGTATAATTCAAAGATAAGGCATAAGCTTCTTGCAATCCACCTCCTACGTTACCCCAACCTGCTCTAAACTTACCGTATGACATCCACTCTGGAAAATCGATAACTTCTGAGTAAACAAAACTTGTACTTACAGATGGGTAAAATGTACTGTTATTAGCAGGGTCTAAAGTAGAGAACCAATCTTCACGTCCTGTAACATTTAGATATAAGAAATTTTTATATCCTATATCGGCAGAATAAAAAAGAGAGTTTACTTCGGTTTCACCATATAATTTCTCCGTTTTGTCTGGCATAGTATTTCCATAAAAGTATTTAAACGGAACGATAAAGTTGTTCCCTTTCATTTTAATACCACTAAATCTGTTATGCTGACGGTTTGCTCCAATAAAAGCATCTAATGAAAAGTCTTTACCGATATCGCCTTTGTATCCTAAATAACCAGATGCATTAACTTCTGAACGGTTTTCAATCCTGTTTTCATAAGATCCTCCTGGGTTATAATTAATTCCTGTAGGTTCTATTTCAGTATATTCGTAATTAATATCATCAATTCCAATTACTGCTTTAGCGTAAATTTTGTTTGTGATGTTATAGTTTACTTTCGCAGAACCAATAAAACGTTTTCTAAGGTCATCGTTTAATGTTTCTTGGGTTGCAAAATATGGGTTAGTTTGGTACGTATTTGCTCCAAAATAATCTGCTTCTCCTCCATTTTCATCATATCCGTTACTTAACCATCTAATATCTGATCCTGGAGTTAAAAATGTAGTAGGAAAAGATGCATTTCTTGGTGAATCATTCAAATAAGGTCTGTTATGACTTTTCTCAGAAATATATTGTGCATTAGTTTCAATACTTACTTTTTCATTTACTGTAGAGTTTAAACTCAAAGCAACGTTACTTCTTCCAAAATCTGTTCCTGGTAAGATTGACTCATCTTTTGTATTTCCAAATGACAATCTAAAATTTGTATTCTCGTTACCTCCAGATACTGCTAAAGTATTACTGAAAGAAAATCCTGTTCTGTAAAAGTTTTTCACATTATCTTTTCCGTAAGCTTGGTATGGTCTAGTTTGCCCATCAAGAGAAAGTGAAGGTGTTCCGTCATATTTATCTCCCCAAGCAAAATAGTAAGAATCTCTAAGTTCTTGCAAGTTATTAAATCTTGTAGCAACTCCATTTACTGGTGCCCCCGCTCCGTATTGGTCTTGCCATTTTAATAAACTTACTGGTGTATTAAATGTAGCGTTTGTGCTAAAATCTACTCCAATTCCTTTTCCTGCTTTTCCTTTTTTAGTTGTAATTAAGATTACTCCATTTGAACCTCTATATCCATAAAGTGCAGATGCCGCACTACCTTTTAACACTGACATAGATGCAATATCATCTGGGTTAAATGATGACATACCATCACCTTTGTCTGCTCCACCCCACATATTTGCATTTCCTTGCTGACTATTATCAATAGGAATACCATCTACTACATACAAAGGTTGGTTAAGTCCTGAAGCCGAAGTTGCTCCACGAATTACTACACGACTTGAACCTGATGGTCCGGAAGCTGGTGCAGAAACATTCACCCCTGCTATTTTCCCCTGAAGTGCATTTCCTAAGTTGATTTCTTTGGTTTTTGTCAAATCATCTCCTTTGAGTTCTCCAACTGCATATCCTAAACTTTTCTTTTGTTTTTTTACTCCAAATGAAGTAATCACAACATCTTTTAATTCTTCTACGCTAGATAGTAATAATATATTAATAGTATTTTCTTTCTCTCCTACTTCTATATATCGTGTAACATAACCAATAGATGATACTGTTATACTAATTCTTCCTTCCGGAACTGTCATTGAAAAACGTCCATCGGTATCCGTTATAGCACTAATGGATTTTCCTTTTACCTTTATTGTTGCAGAAACAATTCCCTTGTTATCTGCATCTGCTACTATGCCTGTTATTGATCGGTTTTGTGCCACAGCCCCTAAGCTTGTCAACAATACCATTCCTAACACTGCTAAAATTTGTTTCATACGCATTCGTTTTGGTTTATTTGTTTTGATTTGTTTTTGTGTTTGACTTGTTTGTTTTTAAAATATTAATAAAAAATATGAACTCAATTTTAATATGCCATTCGTAATCTCTAAACTATGAATGTCATTGATTAGCATCAACTTGATACTTCTGCCATTTTGCTAAATCGATATAGTAAACTGATCAAAAAAATTTAATAATTCTTCTTTTTTGATAAATTAAAACTTACTAAAACGATTTAGTAAAAAGAATAAAAAAAAACCAAAGTTCCCTTCATTCTTTTTTTTTAGAAAATGGCATTTTATTATATTATACCGATTCTCTTATTATTAAATTTCCTTTTTTACGTATTCCTTCAATAACAAAAGGTTTAATCCCTGTCATTTGATCCATCAATAATTTTATTGCATTTTCGGCGATTTCTTTAATCGGTTGTGCAATAACAGATATCGTTGGTGTATGTAATCGAAAACTATCGTGATCATCAAAACTTATAACCGAAACATCTTCTGGAATCCTAAACTTCATTCCTCTAAAAGCCTGAAGCCCTGCTAATCCCATATAATTTGCCAAAAATAATACAGCATCGATCTTTGGGTTCTTTGTAAAAAAACTGAATATATCGGCAATTTTACTTTCCTCACTACTATTGTAATCCATATGGAGAACAAGGGAATCATTATAAATACCTTCTTCTTTTAAAGCATCTCTATACCCTTCTTCTCTGAGCTTCATCTGGATCATTCCAGAATTAGTATTAACAACAGCAATATTTTTTCTTCCTTTATTTAATAGAAATTTAGTTGCAGAATGCGAGCCTTCGTAATTATCCATAACTACATGACTTACTTTCTGGTTAGGAAAATATCTATCTATTAATACAACTGGTTTTTGCAATTTTAAAAGTAGGTCTATGCTTTTTTCCAACTTTTCTGTTGGTGTAATTATAAAACCATCCACATTAGCTTGCAAAAGACTATGTATCAATTCTTCAGAACGTTCATCATCACCACCTGTACTACAATAAAAAACTCTATAATCAATACTCTTAGCTTCATCCTCTATAACTCTGGCAAGATCTGCAAAGAACTGATTCGAAATATCTTCAACAATAAGTCCGATAGATCTAGTCTTTCCTGTTCTAAGACTTGTCGCAATCATGCTAGGTCGATAATTAAGCTTTTCGGCAACTTCTTGCACTTTTTTAATTACCGCAGGACTAATGCCCATTTTTTCGCCTTTATCATTAATGACAAAAGATACAGTAGATATAGACACTTGCGCCTCAGTGGCAATATCCTTAATAGTAATCTTTTTCATCTAGCGAGTTAATTTTTTATTAAGCTGTTATTAATTATATCACAAATATATATAAAAATAGTTACTAAAACGATTTTGTAATTATTTTTTTGAATAAAACATTATTTTATAGACACTTATAAGGATTATCATCAGTAATCATAAGTGTTTACCGATTAATTAGCATATTTACTTAGTGGTCAGTATTTAGTCTCAGTAGCAGTATTCAGTAGCAGTATTCAGTAGCAGTGTTCAGTAGCAGTGTTCAGTAGCAGTGTTCAGTCTCAAAACCTTTGCCTCTTTGTGCCTTAGAATCTCAGTACCTTTGCCACTCAGAACCTTTGTCTCTTTGAACCTCTGAACCTTAGCATCTCAGAACCTTAGTTCCTCTAAATAGTAACTTCCAAAATTGATGCTTCTCCATTTAGCACATAAGCATCCATTGCTGCAGGAATTAAAACCGTATCTCCTTTTTTATATTGATACGTTACATTTTCATATCTAATTTCAAAAGTACCTTCAATACACATATAGACTGTAAAAGTATCTCCTTTTTTATTTACTTTCACTACTCCGTTTAGCGGAATATAATTTGTTGTAAAATAAGGACAATCTACAACTACATTAGATTTATTTACAGTCTTTTCATATTTCTTGTACGTATCAACTTTATTATAATTAATGGCGTCTAAGGCTAAATCAACATGTAATTCTCTTTTATTTCCCTGTGCATCTACTCTATCAAAATCATATAAACGATACGTAATGTCTGATGTTTGCTGAATCTCGGCAACAACCAATCCTGCTCCAATAGCGTGAACAGTTCCTGTTTCCAGAAAAAACACATCACCCGCTTTGGCTTTTACATCATCAAGAATAGAAACCAACGTTTTATTATTTAGATTTTCTAGATATTCTTCTTTACTTGAATCTTCTTTAAAACCTACAATAATCCTTGCATCGGTATCAGCTTGCATAACATACCACATTTCGGTTTTACCAAATGAATTATGGCGTTCTTTTGCCAATTTATCATTTGGATGCACTTGTATCGATAAATCTTCTCTTGCATCCAGATATTTAAAAAGTAACGGAAATTGATTCCCAAATCGCTCGTAAACTCTTGCTCCTAAAATCTCATTAGGAAATGCATCGATTAACTCAGTTAATGATTTTCCTTTTAATTCGCCATTGGCAACAACACTTATATCTCCTTCTACTGTAGATAATTCCCAACTCTCTCCCGTAATTTTAGAAATGATAGGTTTGTTAAGAATTGTTTTTAATTTTTCGCCACCCCAAATTCTCTCTTTTAAGATTGGTTCAAATTGTAAAGGGTAAATTTTTATGCTCATATTATATTTTTTTAATTGTTTTGTTTTTTTTGCCACAGATTAAAGGATTAAAATGATTTAAAAAATCTGCGTGAAACTTAATTTTCGCCACAACCTGGGCATGGATTGTCTAAAAAGGTACGCGGATGATACGGATTCGCTATCGCGAAGACACGGATAAAAACGATTTTTAAAACAATATCTGTTTTGTCTTTTTATCACAAATTGCACAAATTTTCTCAAATTATTTTTATCGAATTGCCTAAAAAGGTAGGCGGATGATACAGATTCACTATCGCGAAAACACGGATAAAACGGATTTTAAAACAATACTTTGTTTTATATTTTTTGCCACTAATTTCACGAATTGTCACTAATTATTTTTCATCTAACTTAAATTTGCTCAATCTGCCACCCGAGCAATAGCGAACAGACGAAGTAAATCTGCGTGAAACAAAAATCTTTTTAATCATTTTAATCTGTGGCTAAACTTTTTCTCTCGCAGATTAAGCAGATTAAGCAGATTTTTTAATCAATGCTTAAAATAAAAAATCCGTTTTTATCAGCGTCTTTCCTTTAGGAAATCCGCGTCATCCGCGTACCATTCTCAAACAAAATCTATTTTATGGAAATTGCCACCCCACCACTTGCTGCTAATTTTTGTTTTAATTTAGTTTTACTATTTACAGTTACTTTTCGGATGTTGTACGATTGCGGATTGGTTTTATAATCTGCCGTTTTTCCGTCTTCGTAAATCGTTGCAGTAAATGATTTTCCTTTTGGTAAGAAACTAAAATCAATCATAGCCGTACGTGAGTTTTCATCGGTGATTCCACCTACAAACCATTCTTGTTTCCCTTTGGTTTTTCGGGCAATCGTAATATAATCTCCAGGTTCAGCTTCGAGGATATATGTTTCGTCCCAATCTAGGGCAACATCTTTTATAAACTGAAATGCATCTGGAAAACGCATATAATTTTCTGGTAAATCGGCAGCCATTTGCAACGGACTGTACATGGTAACATACAATGCCAATTGTTTTACTAATGTTGTGCTTAACTTATTCTTTTTGGATCCATAAACCGATAAATCTCCCTGAAAAATTCCTGGTGTATAATCCATTGGACCTCCCATTAATCGGGTAAAAGGTAAGATTGTAGTATGATCTGGATGAATTCCTTCCATAGCTTCAAACTCTGTTCCTCGTGCCGATTCCTGAGCAAACCAGTTAGGATAAGTTCGGTGCAAACCTGTAGGTCGAACTGCCTCATGAGAATCTACCATAATCTTGTGCTTCGCAGCCTCTTTAGCAACATACGTATAATGATTCACCATTTGTTGTCCGTCGTGATGTTCTCCTCTTGGAATAATTGGTCCAACATATCCTGTTTTAACCGCATTATAATTATTATCGACCATAAAATTTAATGCGTCATTTAATTGTCGCTCATATTCCCCAGTCGAAGATGTAGTTTCATGATGCATAACAATCTTCACGTTTTTTTTACTTGCATAATCGCTTAAATCTTTTACATCAAAATCAGGATATGCTTTGGTAAAACTATATATGCGTTCTTTCTTAAAAGCCGTATTATCTTCCCATCCTTCATTCCAACCTTCGACTAGAACAGCATCAAAACCGTTTGCAGCAGCAAAATCTATATATTCTTTTACATGTTTCGTATTTGCGCCATGTGTTTTATTGGGTTTTAATTTAGAGAAATCGGTAGAACCAATAACAACATCTTGATTATCTGAATACGCCCAAGTAGACCCGCCGCCTGTAAAATATTCCCACCAAACACCAATATATTTCACTGGTTTAATCCAAGAAGTATCTTCAAAATTACATGGTTCGTTAAGGTTCAATATCATCTTTGAAGCCAAAATATTTCTAGCATCATCACTTACAACAATTGTACGCCAAGGCGTAAAACTTCCTGTTTGTATATATCCCTTATTACCTAAAGCATCAGGAACAAGATGCGAACTCAGCGAATAGGTTTTATCATCGACATTAAGACACATTGCAGGATAATTTTTTAAAGCTGCTTCATGAATATTAACATAAAGTCCAGCATCGCTCTTTATCATTAAAGGGGTTTGTGTAGCCAGATTTTTAATAGTCGTTTGTGCTGCCAAAGAAACATGAGTTGCATTATATACCAAAGATTGCATCTCGGATATTTTAGAAGTTGTATAACTATATTCGTTGGTATCATAATCTCCCGGAATCCAAAAAACTTTATGATCTCCTGTCAAGTTAAACTCGGTTGTTTCTTCCTGAATAATAAAATGACGGAAATTATCTTGCACAGGAAATTCGTATCTAAACCCTAAACCATCATTAAACAAACGGAAATAAATTGATATTTTTCGTTTACTTTTTTCTTGAACAAGCTCCGCTTTTAATTCATTATAGTGATTTTGTATTTCTTTTTGTTCCCCTAAAACTGGTTTCCAAGTACTATTTTCTGATTGAAATTTGGTATCAGCAATCTTGAAACCTTTATTCAGCATAATATCAGATTTTATGATAAAGCCTAATTTACTTTCCTTAATCACTTCTTTTTTCTTATAACTCAAAGAGTAAATTGGCGTTCCTTCAGGATTTAAATGAAACTCTAAAGTCAAATTTCCATCGGGCGATTTAAGTTCCTGAGCATTCATAAATGCAGTTGAAACAAAAGTAAAAAAGCAGATAAAAAGTATATTTTTCATAATTTTAAGAAAGTTATATGAATTGCTAAATCGATTTAGCAAACATAATAAAAAATGTCATACTTGCATACTTAATACAAAAATTATGATTATAAAATAATTAATCTCGCTTGAATATGAGAATATATCTAGTTAGTATTCAAAAAATTGCAAATAATTACAAACCTAAAACGAAGCATTAAAAAGTACTAAAAATCAATCAACCTAAAAGGTTTATAAAAAAATTAACAACTACGACAGCCAAGAAAAAGTATCTTTGCCCTCAACTATGACAAAAAAGTTCTACATATTGCTACTCGTTACGCTTGGTTTCCTTATGGGACCAACGCTTACTTATGCGCATGGAACAAAAAATGAAATGTCATGTTGCAAAAAAGAATCTACAACAAAAGACTGTTGCAAGAAAAAGCATTCTAATAAAAAAGAGCATAATTGCGATAACAGTTGTTCAGGGAATTCTTGTGGTTCTACAACTGCAAACTGTGGATTTTCGCCAATGGCACTTTTTCAAACAGAAAACAATTCACTTTTTAGTTTTTCTGAAAGAAAGCAAAATTACTATTATTCTGAAATCTTTATTTCTTCAGATTTCCGTTCTATCTGGCTTCCACCTAAAATAAGCTAGATTTATTTTCCCGACAGCCATAAGTCTGTCTCATTCAAAGTCATTTTAAGGCTTTAAATCAAAAAAAAACATTTTTTAATCCCAATTCTATTCGCAGAAATAGCTGTATTTGCTATAGTTTCTGTTATGTTTTAGGATTAATCCATCCAAAAAAAATTACATACAATGAACTCAATAAAAAAATTATTGATGGTAATGACTCTATTACTATCAGTTACTTACGCCAGCGCGCAAATAAAAAACAAATCTACCGAAACTGTAAAAATCAATGGTAACTGCAGTATGTGCAAGAAAACCATCGAAACTGCAGCAAACATAAATAAAGAAGCCAAAGTAAACTGGAATGAAAATACTAAAACGGCAACTATTACTTACGATAACAAGAAAACTAATCTTGATGCTATACTAAAACGTGTTGCTGATGCAGGATATGATAATGAAAAATTTACTGCACCCAATACAGTTTATGATGAACTACACGGATGTTGTCAATATGATAGAGACGCAAGCCCTAAAAAAGCAGAGTAATCATAATCAAAAACATTTAAATAACATTATTTACCTGTAATGCTAAATGGAGCGCAGCTTGAACCATATAAGTCATTTAAGAAAATATAAGTTTTAGATGCTTCTCTTAAATGAACTTATATTACTTACATGGTTAGCCTACACACAAACATTAAAAAAAATATCATGTTCAAAATAAAAAATATAATCACATTATTCGTCCTTGTAGCGACTGTTTCTGTAGCAAGTGCACAAATAAAAATAGGAGATTCTTTTCCAGATGTTCAGCTTCAAAACAATAAGAATGCTACCGTTAAACTAAATTCTTTTAAAGGAAAAACAGTTTTAGTAGACTTTTGGGCTTCTTGGTGTGCTCCTTGTCGAATGGCTAATAAAAAATTGGTAAAACTATATGACCAATACAAAGGTCAGAACTTTGAGATTGTTGGAATATCAATAGACATCGACAAAGCAAAATGGTTAAAAGCGATTGAAAAAGATAAAATGAAGCACCAGCAATTAATCGATCCTAAAGGTTTTGATGCTAAAACGGCTGTAACTTTTGGAGTTGATGCTTTGCCATCGACCTATCTTTTTGATGCATCAGGAAAACTGATTGCAATAAACCCAACTGAAGCGCAAATAATTGCTCAAATCAAAAAAAACAAAAAATAAAATGAAAGCCTTACATATAAAATTCATAGTCGCGGCACTTTTAACAGTAATAACAAGTGTAAATTCTTATTCTCAAATCACTAAAGCCGAAATAATAGCAACAGGATTAACTTGTTCTATGTGTTCTAATGCCATAAACAAACAATTAAAATCTTTTACAGAAGTAGATAGTATCGCTACAGACTTAAACACAAATACGTTTACAGTTTACTTTAAAAAAGATAATTCATTACAACCTAAAGTATTGAAAAAAGCAGTTGAAAAAGCTGGTTTCTTCGTAGGTTCATTGGTGTTAACAGCTAAATTTCATACTGATAAAATCGAAGATAATACAACCTTAAAAGTTGATGATGCTACTTATACTTTCATCGATATTAAAAACCCAGTAGCTCATGCTGAAGCAAAATACAGAGTTCTGGATAAAGGTTTTGTAACCCAAAAAGAGTACAAAAAACTAGTTAAATCATATTCTAAGTATCCTGGTTATGCTACAGAAAATGAGGATGAATATTACTTAAAAGCATTATAAAAATGAAATATCTATCATTAGTCTTCCTATTTTTTATTTCATATAATATAGATGCCCAAGAATTATTTGTAGTAACCGAACCCGCTAGTAATGCTCCGGCGGGTTCTATTGGGGTTCGTGTTGGGCAATCACTTATGGATAACAAACACGAAAGTGGTTCTATGTACAATTTAACACCTGAAGTTACTTGGGGAATTAATAAAAATCTGATGGTTCGTACCTCAGCGTTTTTAAGTAACCAAGAAAACGGATTGGGTCTTAAAGGTGGTGGTTTTTATGCCAAATACAGATTCTTTTCTGTAGATGATTTACAGAGTCATTTTAGGATGGCTGCCTTTGGAAGATACAGTTATAATAACTCATTTTTTAATCAGGAAGCTATAGACCTGGCCAACGGAAATTCTGGTTACGAAGCTGGTTTAGTAGCAACTCAGTTAATTCATAAAGTTGCCTTGAGTTCATCTGTAAGTTATGTGCGTGCGCTTAACAACCCAGATTATAGCTTTCCAGATGCTTTGGGTAAAAATGCAGTAAACTATACGTTTTCAGTTGGTAAATTAATGTATCCAAAAAAATATACGAGTTATAAGCAAACCAATATTAATGCAATGTTGGAATTTACGGGACAAACGATTACCGAAAACGGAAAATCATATATGGATGTAGTTCCTTCTATTCAGTTTATCATCAACAGCCAAGCGAGAATTGACCTTGCTTACAAAAAAGAATTGTATAGCTCGATGCAACGTGCCGCATCTGATGGTGTTTTCTTAAAATTGGAATATACTTTTTTTAACGTGACTAAATAATTTTAATCTATGGTGAATTTTATTTCACGCAGTTTTTAAAAGATTCATGCTGATACAAACAGATTCATTTATAACAAAAATTGAATCTGCTCTAATCTGCAAAATCAGCGTGAAACAAAAGTTATTTTTAATCTTTGGCTAGAAATAATTTCACACAGATTTCAAAAAGATTTAAGCTGATACGAGCAGATCTATTTATAAACAAAAATTGAATCTGCTCTAATCTGCAAAATCTGCGTGAAACAAAAGTTATTTTTAATCTTTGGTTAGAAATAATTTCACACAGATTTCAAAAAGATTTAAGCTGATACAAACAGATTTATTTATAAACAAAAATTGAATCTGCTCTAATCTGCAAAATCTGCGTGAAACAAAAAAGTTTTTACTCTTCGGTTAGAAAAAAATAAAGATCGAGACATACTTTTGATTGTGTAGAAGGTCGTTTTACACAATAAATTAGGTCACATTCCAAACCTAACAGGTTTTAAAAATCTGTTAGGTTTAATTATATAGAAATTAACACCTAGTCTGATAATTAAATTTTATTTTCGCATTTCTTATGGCAAAAAAATTCTACATACTATTAATTATAACGTTAGGTTTCTTTATGGGACCTACGCTTAATTTTGCACGTGGAATTAAAACAGAAAAGATATGTTTTAAAAACAAAACATTCTTAAAAGCCGCTTGTAAAGAAACAGACTTTAAAACAAAAGAACACAGATGTGCTAATGGTTGCATAGAAAGTGCCGCAGATTGTCCTGTAGTTTACTGTAGTTATTTTTCACCAATGATTTCTTTTCAAATAGACAATCATTCATTTTTTAATTTTTCTGAAAGAAAGCAAAACTATTATTATTCAGAAATCTTTATTTCTTCAGATTTCCGTTCTATCTGGCTTCCGCCAAAAATAAGCTAGATTCCTTTTGCGACAGCCATAAATGCGTTTTATCCAAAACCATATTAAAGCTGTAAATCATTAAAAAAAATCCAATCCTATTCAGGGAATATAGCAGTATTTGTTATGTTTTCTGCTGTGCTTTGGAATTAACTCTTTCAAAATTACAAAAACAATGAATTCAATAAAAAATATATTGATAGCAATAACCTTATTACTATCTGTCACTTCTGTTAATGCACAAATCAAGAAAGGTGATGCATATCCAAATATCCAATTACAGAATAATAAGAATAAAGTAATCAAACTAAATTCTTATACAGGAAAAATAGTTTTAGTAGAATTTTGGGCATCTTGGTGTCCGTATTGCCGAATAGCCAACAAAGATTTGGTGAAGCTATATGACAAATACAAAGGGCAAAATTTTGAAATTGTTGGAATATCAGTAGATATTGAGAAAGCAAAATGGTTACAAGCCATTGAGAAAGACAAACTAAAACACCCACAATTAATAGATCCAAAAGGATTTGATGCAAAATCGGTAGCAATCTTTGGAGTAAAAGGAATACCTAGTACCTATCTTTTTAATACTTCCGGGAAATTAATTGCCATCAATCCAACAGAAGCACAAATTATTGCTCAAATTAAAAAACAATAATTATATCAATCCGTTGGGTGCAATTCTTTTAAAAAAAAATATTTAACACATAGAAACATAGGTTTTATGTATAAAAAAGAGAACGAAAAGAAATATATTTCTTTCACATAGCTAGGCAAGCTATGTGCACTTAAAACAAGTGAAACTCCTTTTTTGCGTGTACAAGATCTATGTTTCTATGTGTTAAAAATTGCACCCAACAGATTAATTATATCAGTATATAAAAATCAAATTATCACCAGAACAACTCGTTCTTATTAAACTTATAAAATGAAGAAAATCTTATATTTATTACTCCTGGTTTTTGCTTTTGCCAAAGTTCAGGCACAGATTATAAATCCTGTGAAATGGGAAGCTTCAATTGAGAAAAAAACCGATGCCGAATTCATTCTTTCTTTTAAAGGAGCTATCGAATCAGGCTGGCATGTATATTCTCAATTCACTCCCGAAGATGGTCCGCTGCCTGCCGAATTCCTTTTTCATGATAACAAAAACAATTATGAACTAGTTGGAAAAGCAACCGAAAGCGAAACTAAACGAGCCTTTAATGAAATCTTTGGCGTAGATGAAATCTTCTTTTCAGATAAAGTAATTTTTACTCAATTAGTCAAACAAATTAATCCTAAGAAAGAAACAATACAAGTAGAGCTAGCTTATCAGGCTTGTAAAGAAAACTGCATTAGCGAAACGAAATATTTTGAGTTTAATCTTAAAACGCTCGAGGCAAAAGAAATACAAGCTGCTGATATTACAAACGAAAAAACAACCAAGGTTGATGCAAATACTGTGGTAGAAAAGCAACCAGAATCGGATAAATCTGACTCTAGTTTATACATGATTTTCTTTATTGCTTTCTTATCTGGTTTTGCAGCATTACTTACTCCATGCGTATTCCCAATGATCCCAATGACGGTAAGTTTCTTTACAAAACAAAGTAAAACCAAAGCCAAAGGAATCAAGAATGCAATTATATATGGCGTTTCTATCATCTTAATTTATGTATTTCTAGGAAGCGTAATTACTTTACTATTTGGTGCCGATGCTCTAAATGCATTATCAACCAACGTTTGGTTTAATGTTATTTTCTTTGTGTTATTAGTCGTATTTGCTCTATCCTTTTTAGGTGCTTTCGAAATCATGTTACCTAATTCCTGGGCTAATAAAGTGGATCGTCAAGCGGATAAAGGAGGAATAGTAGGAATCGTGTTCATGGCATTGGCACTTGCAATCGTTTCTTTTTCTTGTACTGGACCAATTATCGGAACTTTACTTGTAGAAGCAGCATCTAAAGGCGGTATCGCTCCAATTGTAGGAATGCTAGGTTTTTCATCTGCTTTAGCATTACCATTTATGTTGTTTGCTATGTTCCCAGGTTGGTTAAATACATTACCAAAATCTGGTGGATGGCTAAATACTGTAAAAGTATTTTTAGGTTTTCTAGAACTGGCTTTAGCGTTTAAGTTTTTATCAAATGCCGATTTGGTTCTGCAATTACATTGGTTTGAAAGAGAGATTTTCTTAGCCATTTGGATAGCGATATTCGGTACGTTGGCATTCTACTTATTCGGAAAAATAACTTTACCACATGACTCTCCTACAACTTCTATTTCGGTAGGAAGATTGTCTATAGGATTAGTTGTATTGGTATTTACCATTTATATGATTCCGGGATTATGGGGCGCACCTTTAAAACTAATAAGTGGCTTCCCCCCTCCTATGACGTATAGCGAATCTCCTTATGGTGTAGGTGGCTCAAACAAGCAAACTCCATCGGCAATAGCATTACCAGACGGGGCACATAAAGGCCCGCATGATATCATGGCTTTTACCGATTATGAAAAAGGGTTGGCTTACGCCAAAAGTGTAAACAAACCAATTCTCTTAGATTTTACAGGATTTGCTTGTGTAAATTGCCGAAAAATGGAAGATTACGTTTGGTCTGATCCACGTATTTTATCAATATTAAATAATGAAGTTGTTTTGATTTCGCTATATGTTGATGATAAAAGAGAATTGCCTATTGAGGAACAATATGTATCGAAAGAAACAGGCAAAAAGATAAAATCAATAGGTAATAAATGGAGTGATTTTCAGATTACTCGTTATAAAGCAAATGCTCAGCCGTATTACATTATATTAGATACTAATGAACAAAGCTTAAATAAACCTACTGGATATACGCCAGACATTACTGAATATGAACAATGGTTGAAATCTGGAATTCAAGGATTTAAAAAATAGTTTCTAGGAAATATTAACCGAAAAGTTCGCAAAGTACGCGAAGTTTCAAAATCTGTGCCTAAAGATGGAACGCGGATGACGCGGATTCGCTATCGCGAAAACACGGATAAAAACGGATTTTTAAAAATTTAAAATCTTTTAATCTGTGGCAGAGAATTAACCGCTGAGTTCGCAAAGGGCTACGCAAAGTACGCGAAGTTTTAAAATCTGTGGCTAAAGATGGAACGCGGATGACGCGGATTCGCTATCGCGAAAACACAGATTAGAACGGATTTTTTAAAAATTAAAGCTAAGAGATAATCTTTTTAATTCTTATAATCTGTGGCAAAAAAAGGATTTACTTTCTATTATTCTAAAAAATCCGTTTTTATCAGCGTCTTTACTTTTGTAAATCTGTTTTATCCGCGTTCCATTATAGACGTAAGAGAAGGTTATCCGAAAATAATTTGGATAGCCTTTTTTTGTAATAATTTCATTACTAGAATCATCATAGACAAAAAATATCTTATTTTTTATATTTGAAGGCTAATCTAAAAAAGGAAATAGTAACTTTATAACGATGAATATTTTAGTAATAGAAGACAACCAAAGAGTAGCAGAACTAATCCTAAGAGGACTTGAAGAACATGGATTTATACCTACAATCGCTTACGATGGTCGCTCAGGAAAAAAGTTAGCCCTTAGTAATCAGTATGATTTGATTATAACAGATATTATTTTGCCAAAACTCGACGGACTTGATTTATGTAAAGAAATACGATTAGTAAAACCCGATTTACCTATAATAATGCTGACAGCTTTAGGCACAACCGACGATAAAGTAGAAGGTTTTGATGCCGGAGCAGATGATTATCTGACTAAACCTTTTGAAATGAGAGAGCTTTTAGTACGAATAAGAGCTTTATTAAAACGTAGTAATAACAACATAAATAATACTGGATTTATCTTAAAATATGCCGATCTTGAAATGAATCTGCAAACCAAAAGCATAATAAGAAATGAGACTGCAATAAACCTTACTCCAAAGGAATTTAAACTCTTGGAATATATGCTGCAAAATTCTGAGCGTGTTTTATCCCGAACAGAAATTGCTGAAAAAGTATGGGATACCCATTTTGATACAGGCACCAATTTTATTGATGTATATATAAACTATCTGAGAAAAAAAATTGATAAAGATTTTGATAAAAAACTCATTCATACCCGATCTGGCATGGGATTTATTTTAAAAGCAGAATGAAAATCAGAACTCGATTAACCATATTATTTACATTTATAACAGCCACTATCTTATTAGTGTTTGCTTCTATTATACTTATTTCTGCTAGAGAAAATAGAGAGAAAGAATTTTATGCATTATTAAAAAAAGAGGCAATTACAAAAGCCAATTTATTCTTTAATGCTAAAGTAAATAGTAAAACACTACAAAACATTTACAGAAACAATAGAGAAACATTAAACGAAGTAGAAGTTGCCATTTACACAACTTCATTTCATTTATTGTATCATGATGCTGTAGACATTGATGTTGTAAAAGAAACAAGACCAATGATAGATGAAATCGCTAAAAAAAGCGAAATACAATTTTATCTAAATGATTGGCAAGTAATTGGAATTAAATATAAATTTCAGGAAAAAGAATATATTGTTACTGCTGCGGCTTACGATGGATTTGGGTATATCAAGCTAAATAATTTGCTTAAAACCTGTATTATTGTTTTCATAATATCCATTTTACTGCTTTATATGATTGGTCGTTTTTTTTCAAAAAAAGCGTTCGAACCTATTGTTAAAATGACAGATAAAGCCAAAACAATTTCAGCTACAAATCTGGATTTACGATTATACACAAACGAAAGTAAAGACGAAATTTCTGAACTAGCAACGACCTTTAACAAAATGCTGAATCGTTTAGAAAACTCATTTGATTCTCAAAAACAATTTGTTTCTAATATTTCTCATGAACTCCGAACACCTCTTTCGGCTATTATTGCAGAACTAGAACTATCAACTCATAAGGAACGTAATAATGACGAATATAAAGTTGTTATTCTTAACACCTTGCAAGATGCCAAAAAGCTAGCTAAACTATCTAATAGTTTGCTGGACTTTGCCAAAGCAAATTATGACCCTTCAGAAATTGCATTCAAACAAGTTCGCATCGATGAGATTTTACTTGATGCCAGACAACAAGTCCAAAAATCAAATCCTTCTTATAATATTGCAATTCATTTTGAAAGTGGTTTTGAAGATGACAATCAAATTTCGATTAATGGAAATGAATACTTACTAAATGTAGCATTTATAAACCTATTTGAAAATGGTTGTAAATTCTCTGAAACCAAACAAAGTAAAGTTATTGTATCACTCGAAAAAGAGAAGATTATTTTACAATTTATCGACAATGGTATTGGTATTCTGGAAGAGGATTTAAAACATATTTTTAAGCCATTCTACCGAGGATTAAATAAAATCTATGCCGACGGTAATGGTATTGGATTGTCTTTAACCCAAAAAATCATCTTACTTCATAAAGGAACTATCTCCGTTACTTCCGATAAAAAATCAGGTACTATATTTACTGTTGAGCTTTATCATGGTATAAAAAACACTACAGTTTAAAGTTGGAGCCTATAAAAGGAACGCGGATGACGCAGATTCGCTATCGCGAAAACGCGAAAAAAAACAGATTTTCTCTCAATTTCATCCTGAAGCTTCGGGATTTAGATTGGATTATTTTTTTAAAATCCGTTTTTATCTGCGTCTTTACTTTTGTAAATCCATCTCATCTGCGTTCCATTATAAGATACGAAACTGTGCGTGAAAAAGAACGCGGATTAAACAGATTCGCTAAGGCGAAAACGCGAAAAAAAACAGATTTTCTCTCAATTTCATCCTGAAGCTTCGAGATTTAGATTGGATTATTTTTTTAAAATCCGTTTTTATCAGCGTCTTTACTTTTGTAAATCCGCATCATCCGTGTTCCATTATTTGACGTTAATCTTTTAGCATCTATGTGTAAATCCGTATCATCCGCGTCCCACTATAAGATGCGGTTTCTAATAAAATTCTAATTTTTTTCTAAAACATCTCTAACGGCCCCTCTTCAGGGGTTGTTCTATTTTTGCACCATTATAAACGAAAAATAATTTATTCAATAATATCAAAATGGATATTCCTCCTCCTAGTAAACAAAAATTATAAATTTCGCTTCTGCAGATATGTCATTGACTTTTTCGCAGCAGCGAATTAAAATCAAAAAATCATGTCAAAAAACTTCTTTAAAACTCCACTTAAAAAATTTAATGCTGATTAAAAATTAGTATTAAAAACACCTAACTCTATCTTTAATCTGACTTGTGTCTCAACTTTATTAGAGATACAGACTTGTTATTGCTTGTTAATACAATTCGTAAAATATATTAATAAAAACTACTATGATTCCTAAAAGAAACCCAAACTGCAGAATACAGATATTTAAAGCTTTAAACAGAAAATTAGAATATCCGAATATTATAATTTCTTTCATGATAATCACATTTTTCACCGCTTGCAATGATAAAAAAACTGTAACCGAAAATGAAAATTATTCTTTAAAAGGGGACACAATTATTGTTCCTGCAACATCGACAATTGCTCCTAAATTAAAACTTGAAACGGTCAAGAATGAGCCTTATCAATTAGAACTAATAACTGCTGGAACTGTAAAAGCTATTCCTAATTTTTATGCCGAAATTGCTCCTCCGTTTTCTGGCAGAGTTACTACAGTATATTTAAAACTAGGAATGAAAACTCAGGCTGGAACACCCCTTTTTGAGATGGTTTCGCCAGATTTTATCGATGCTCAAAAGAACTTCTTTCAGGCAAAATCAGCTTATCAGGTTGCTAAACTTTCATTAAAACGTCAGCAAGATTTAAAAAGTAATGGAGTTGGTTCTCAAAAGGATTTAGAAGAAGCCGAAACCAATTTTGAAGTCAACGAAAAAGAATATCAAAATGCAATTGCAAGCCTAAAAATATTTGGAGTAAATGTAAATAAACTAGTCTTTGGTCAACCACTTGTAATCACCTCTCCTATTGCTGGAGAAATCATTACAAACGAAGTCGTAATGGGACAATATATAAAAGCTGATGATACGCCTAAAGCAAAAGTTGCCGATTTAAAAAAGGTATGGGTTGCAGGACAGGTTAAAGAAAAAGACATTCGTTTTATACACGAATTAGATGGTGCCGAAATTCAGGTTGCTTCCTATCCCGATAAAAAAATTACAGGAAAAATATATCATGTCGATGAAATGGTTGACGAAGCCACCCGAAGCGTACAAGTATTAATAGAATGTGCCAATAATGACCATGCCCTAAAACCGGGTATGTATGTAACTGTAAAATTTATTGATACTCCCGAAAATACTTTGTTTGTTCCTGCTAAAGCTGTCTTACAGTTTAATGACAAAAGTTTTGTCCTTGTGCAGATTACCAAAGGAAAATACGCCAGACGCTATGTAGAAACTGGAATTTCCAGCAAAGGAAAAATAGCAATCCTATCCGGATTAAATCCTAATGAAACAATTATAAGCGAAGGTGCTTTTTATCTGCTTGAAGCGAAATAAAGTCAAGAGGTTCTGAGTTGCAAAGGGACAAAGGTTTTCTGTAGATAGCGTTAAAAAACTTTTGAATCCTTTTAATCCTTTATCCCAATAGCTATCGGGAGTGGTAAAAAAAATACCCAGTCTTAAAACCTTAGTATCTCTGAACCTTTGAGCCTTTGAGCCTTTGAGCCTTTGAACCTTATCAAAAAAATGAAAAATGAAAAAAAATATATTTGAAACAACAATAGCAAAACGCTGGCTGATTCTGGCGTTATTTTTACTACTCTCCTTATTTGGGTATTATTCATGGACACAACTTTCGGTGGAGGCTTACCCAGACATTGGCGATGTGACCTCGCAAGTGGTAACGCAAGTTCCGGGATTGGCAGCCGAAGAAATAGAACAGCAAATTACTATTCCGATAGAACGTGCTATAAATGGTTTACCTGGCATGCATGTTATGCGAAGCAAAAGCACTTTTGGTTTATCTATGGTAACCATTGTTTTTGATGATGGTGTCGAAGATTACTTTGCCAGAACAAGAATTCAGGAACGTTTAAACGACGTCGAATTACCTTATGGAGCAACACCAGGTTTAGACCCGCTTACATCTCCAACTGGCGAGATTTACCGCTATATTATCGAAAGCAAAAGTCACGATTTACGAGAATTAAGTGAATTACAAGAATACACCATTATCCCTCGTATCAAGCAAGTTTCGGGCGTTGCCGATGTTACCAATTTTGGAGGAATCACAACTCAATATCAGGTTGAACTTGATCCTCACAAAATAGAGCAATATGGTTTATCACTAAGTGAAGTAACCGAAACTATCGAAAAGAATAATGCCAATGTGGGCGGAAGTGTTATTAATCGCGGAGACCAATCGTATGTTGTACGCGGAATAGGTTTGGTAAAAAATCTAGAAGACATTGGGCGTATTGTGGTGAAATCGGTAAATGGTGTTCCTATCTATCTAAATGATATTGGTACATTAAAATACGGAAATCTGGAGCGCAAAGGTGCATTAGGATATACAGACAAACGTGGTGCAGATTATTCGGATAATATTGAAGGGATTGTGCTTTTGCTAAAAAACCAAAACCCATCGGTAGTTTTAAAAGGTGTAAACGAAGCAGTTGATGATTTAAACAAAAATTACCTTCCTGAAGGTGTTCAGATTCATGCTTTTTTAGACAGAACCGATTTAGTAAATACAACACTTACGACTGTTTCTCATACTTTACTGGAAGGGATGTTACTGGTAATTATTGTATTAATCGTTTTTCTGGGTAGTTGGAGAGGCGCATTATTAGTCGCGATTACAATTCCTATTTCGCTGTTGATTGCATTTATCTTAATGAAATTAACCAACATTCCTGCCAATTTACTTTCATTGGGAGCAATAGATTTTGGAATTATTGTAGATGGCGCAATTGTAATGATGGAAACTATTCTGAAAAAACGAGAAGATAATGAAGCCGAAGAACTCACAGAAAAAAGCATTGCCGAGAGAGTAAAAAGTGTCGCTCGTCCTATCTTTTTTGCCACCTTAATTATCATTACTGCTTATTTGCCATTATTTGCTTTTGAGCGTGTCGAGAAGAAACTATTCACTCCAATGGCATTTACTGTTGGCTATGCACTTTTTGGAGCATTATTGGTGGCATTATTACTTATTCCGGGACTGGCATATTTTATTTATCGCAAACCACAAAAAATGTATCATAATAAGTGGCTGGATAAACTGACTAATTCCTATCATAACAGAATTCTAAAAATAATGAAGGCTCCAAAAAAGGTATTTGCTCCTTTAATTGGTGTATTATTCCTTGCTTTTATTCTTACTGTAATGGTCGGAAAAGATTTTTTACCTCCACTGGATGAAGGGTCAATCTGGTTACAGGTTTCGTTACCTCCAGGTATTACTTTAGAGAAATCGAAAGAAATGAGTGATACACTTCGCCATCGGACTTTAAAACATGATGAAGTAACTTATATGATGGTTCAGGCAGGACGCAATGATGATGGAACCGATGCATGGACGCCTTCTCATTACGAATGCAGTATTGGCTTAAAGCCTTATAGTCAGTGGAAATCGGGTAAGACTAAAGCCGATTTAATCAAAGAACTTGCTGCTGAATATGCTACAATGCCTGGATATAATGTTGGTTTTTCGCAACCTATGATTGATGGTGTAATGGATAAAATCTCCGGAGCGCATAGCGAATTGGTCGTAAAAATATATGGAGAAGATTATAAGGAAACCCGCCGAATTGCCGAGGATATTATTAAAACCCTAAAAGATGTAAAAGGCGCTGTAGATCTTGCTATAGATCAAGAACCACCATTACCACAAATACAAGTTATTGCCGACCGCCAGAAAATCGCTCAATACGGATTGAACGTAGATGATGTATCGGAATTGATTGAAGTTGCAATGGGAGGAAAAGCTGTTTCGCAAATTTTTGTAGGCAATAAAGTTTATGATATCATAACGAGATACAATGAAGAAAGTCGCAATAATCCTGAAAAAATAGGAAACCTAATGTTGACAAATTCCGAAGGCATTAAAATTCCATTATCTCAAGTATGCGATATCAAACTCAATACTGGAGAAAGTACTATTGCCAGAGAAATGAACAAACGCCATCTTACGGTTCGGTTAAACTTAAGAGGAGCCGATTTAAGTTCTTTTCTTAAAGAAGCTCAAGCTAAAATAGAGCAAAATGTAAAATACGACCACCAACAATTTAAAATAAAATGGGGCGGTCAATTTGAAAATCAAGAGCGTGCCTATAGCCATTTGGCAATAATAGTTCCGCTGGCTTTGGCATTAATGTTTGTATTATTATATGGTGCATTCGGGAAATTCCGTCAGGCAGGATTACTAATGAGTATCGTTCCGCTGGCATTATTTGGAGGAATGCTGGCCCTTAATGTTCGTGGCATGACGCTCAATGTATCATCTGCCGTAGGTTTTATAGCCTTATTTGGAGTTGCAATACAAAACGGAGTCATCATGATTTCGCATATTAATCAGCTTCGTAAAAACGGAATGGATTTACTCGGTGCGGTAACAAATGGTGCTAAACAACGCTTTCGCCCTGTATTAATGACTGCAACTGTTGCCGTATTAGGATTATTACCTGCTTCATTAGCAACTGGTATAGGCAGCGATGTACAGCGACCTCTTGCAACGGTAATTGTTTACGGACTTATGTTCTCTACAATACTGACTCTATTCGTTTTACCATCTCTTTTTTATCTCATCGAGAAAAAATTTGGTACAGAAAACGGAATACTACAACATGAAATCGATAATCAATAAAACGATACATTATGATTAAAAATATAAAACATAAATGGATATTTCTTTTGTTACTGCTGAATATTTCGGCAGTAATAAATGCCCAAATTGATACCACATTTACACAAGTAAAAATGAATTATCCTGATTTCTTATCCTTAGTAAATAAGAACAATTTAGGATATGCAGCCGAAAAATTTAATATGAATATAGCTGAAGCTAATGTAGAAGCTTCGAAAGTATTTCCTGATCCTGAACTTGCTATTGGAGCTAGTGATAATGGACAACGCAGAATGCAAATGGGCTATGGTTTTTCGACGGAATTAAGTTGGACATTGGAACTTGGTGGAAAGCGAAAAGCCCGAATAAATGCAGCAAAAAGTACTAGCGAACTAACTAAAGCTTTATTAGAAGATTACTTTCGTAACCTACGTGCCGATGCAACTTTAAATTATTTAACCAGCTTAAAGCAAAAGGAAATATTTAAGGTACAATTAAACTCTTATACGATTCTTAAAAATATAGCTGTAGCCGATAGTATTCGGTTTAAATTGGGTAGCATAACCGAAATTGATGCACGCCAAAGTAAACTAGAAGCCAATACGATGCTGAATGAAGTGTACCAAAGTGAAGCCGATTGGAAAACTACTCTATTAGAACTAGGAACTTTGGTAGGTAATCAAAAAGCAGATACTTTGTATTCGCCTATTGGGGATTTAACAAAATTCGATCGCTTATTTGATTTGAATGAACTTATAATTTCTGCCGAAAACAATCGAGCCGATTTATTGGCTGCACTTAAAAATAAAAATGTATCACAACATATTTTAAAATTAGCCAAGGCAAATAGAGTTCTGGATTTAGGATTAAATATGGGAGTAGAAAGTGCTTCTGTAGTAACAAATAGTGTTGCTCCTACCCCATCTTCTTTAGCTATTTCTGGAGGTATTTCTATTCCGCTTAAGTTTTCTAATCGAAATAAGGGTGAATTAAAAGCAGCTGAATATAGTGTGCAACAAGCCGATGTATTGTACAAACAAACGGAATTACAAATCCAGATAGAAGTACGAAAAGCATGGTTTAATTATCTCACTACACAAAAACAAGTGCGACAATTTAATACTGGTTTATTGGGCGATGCACAACGTTTGCTCGATGGAAAGGTTTATAGCTACAAACGTGGAGAAACCAGTTTACTCGAGGTATTAAATGCGCAACGAACCTATAATGAAACTCAACTTAATTATTATGAAACTCTATATAATTATGCTGCAGCACTGGTTGAACTAGAAAAAGCAGCTGGTATTTGGGATATTAATTTTTAAAATAATACTGATAACAATGAAAAATACATATACAATTTGCATCATGCTTTTTTTTATACTCAAAATTAGCGCGCAACAAGATGGTCTCACGTTTGGAATAAGTGGTGGCATAAACTGGACATCATTAACAGGTAGAGATATTGACAGTTTATCTAATGATGGATCTCAGAAAAGTTTAATCGGACAATCAATCGGGATTACGCTCGACAATAAAACATCTAAATACTTCGGACTAAAACACGAATTATTTTACAGCCAGCGAATAATGTCTATCAAAATCGATGATGGAATAAATCCCGAATTCTCAAGTAAATTTAAACGTCAGTATATTGATATATTACCTGTTAGTCCAACTTTATATTACAAAGGATTACAAGTTTATGCAGGACCATATCTGGGCGTTTTATTAAATGCTTCCATACAACGTAAAGATGCCGATGGAAACTTATATACCGATAAATCGATTTATGGTTCTGGCGAAGCTTCTAGTAATTATAGTCAGAAAATGGATGCTGGGTTTGTTGCAGGTTTAAATTATGAATTCTCAAATGGAATTAATCTTGGAGGAAGATTTATTCGTGGCTTTGTGCCAATAATAGAAAATGCGAATACCAAACAACAGTTGAAAATTTACAATGAAAGTTTTTTTGTTACCATAGGATATAGTTTTTATTAAGTTACTAAGGTTCTGAGGTACTAAGGTTCTGAGGTACTAAGGTTCTGAGAGGCAAAGGGACAAAGGTTTCTTGTATTGCAAATAAAAAAGGTTCATAGGTTTTCTGTAGAGGCGCACCGCAGTGCGTCTTCAATAGATATTAAAGATTAAAATCTTTGCGTCCTTTGCGGTTAATTTTTTTTGCCACAGATTAAAAAGGATTAAAAAATATTTTTTACCATTAAGGGATTAAGAAAAGTTAAGTTTTGTCCTTAATGGAACTTAATGTCTTAATGGTTAGTTTTTTTCACCACAAACTTGTCTTTCTGAGGAACGAAGAATCTCCAAAATCTTTGTCGAGTTTCTTGCGGAGATTTCTCCTTTGTCGAAATGACAATATTGGGGATTTTCTATAAATATAACGTCCCGCTGGGACTTGTTCATAATGAAACTTAATTTTCTTAATCCCTTAATGGTAAAAAAATATTTTATCTAAAATGACATTTCTTCTTCTAGTTCTTTAGGAGCTTTCACAGCTCTGGAAGCTACTTTGGGTGCTGGAGCTGTTTTTGCTTTTTTGCTGAATTTTTGTTTTCCCCACCAAATTAAAAATCCTGTAATAGGTAAACTGGCAGAAATTAAACTTGCAAAAAAAGCTAAAATTTTTCCTGTAAGTCCCAAGACTGCTCCTACGTGAATATCATAATTCATTCGGCGTATTTTATCTGGAACACTAGCATCTTCATACTTTCCAGAAAAAGGGGTTTTGATTGTAATGTCTTTGAGTGATTGCTGATCGAAACTATAACGATCCATATTGTAAAAAGTATTGCTTTTTTTGTAAACAAAAGCTCCAATAGGATCTGATGGTTTTTCGGGCATTGATATTAAAATCCCAGCTGCCTGAGGACTTTCTTTTGCTAATTTAAGTATCACTTTATCTACTGTAGAAACATGAAATGCTTTAACGGTTGTTGTATCTGATTTAGGTGATTCTCTATTTTCTACTAATGGTTTTCCTCCAGAAGTTACCCAATATAATGATTTGCTAAACCAACCAAAACTCCAAACTAAACCTGTTAATGAAATAAATAATAGAAAAAACATGCTGTAAAAACCAAGTACATTATGCATATCATAATTTACACGTTTAAAACTAGCCGACCATTTAATTTTGAAACTCTTATCACGGATCGATTTAATCCATTTTGTTGGCCACCATAAAACTATTCCTGTAATTAATATTACTACAAAAATTAAAATAGCAACTCCTACAATAGGACGACCAATATCATAAGGCAACCATAAAGCACGGTGTCCATTAAGCATAAATCTAAAAAAATCGGGGTCTTCTCTAGAAAATGCTTTAACATTAAGCACTTGTCCTGTATAAGGATTCATATACACATTAAAAGTAGTACCGCTTCGTCTTTTTTTACGTTTTGGTTCTTTATCTTTAGGCTTGTCATTTGAAGCCAGATTACCAGCTTTTGCTTGTTTTTTCTCTTTTTGTGCTTCTTCTTCCTTTCCTTTATTATCTTCTTTATTTTCTTTTTTAGCAACAAAATATCCCACAATTGCTGCTTCGTCTTTTTCTCCAAAAGTAACACTGGTGGCTTTTTTGCCTTTCATTTCCTTATCGGCAATACTTATAAGTTGCGATGGCAACAAATAGGCTTTTTCTTGTGGAGTTACAAAACGCCAATCTTCTATAAAATCTTTTATTTCATGCTCAAAAACGTACATGCAGCCAGTAAGACTCACAATAACTACAATGATACCAGATCCTAATCCTAACCACAAATGCAGCCAGGCTGCAGTGCGTTTGAAAAGTGACTTTTTACTTTTTTTCTTTTTTTGAGTAGAAGTAGACATGTTTTTGAAATCTATAAAAATTATGTAATAAGAACCATAAGCTCTAAAGGCAAAAGGTTAGCAAAAAATAACATCCTGAAAACGCAAATTTATAAATTTACTTTTATTTAATAAGACTAATTATAAATAATTTTTATGTCAGAATAGCAATAATTTATCACTTAAATTATCTTTATACACCTATGCTTACAGGGCTTACTAAGGATTAGTAAACAAGTTTTATGTTGTTTACTAAATTTATAAAATGCCGTTTCAAAATTGAAACGGCATTTTTAATCACATTAATATTTTAATTTAGCAATAGCTGTAATTTCTCCACCTTCTACTTTCATACCTTTAGTAGCAACTCCTGTTGAACCATTAATTGTATAAATCCAGTTACCATCTGGTGTATTAATACCTAATATAAGTGAGTTATTATCTTCTGTAGTAATATTATAATTTGTGGTAGTTGATTTAATTACCTCAGGTCCATTAGTAACCCACTTAAAAGTTTGAGCGTACACATCGGCTACAGCCAATTTAGCCACTCCGTTATTTTTACCAGCATTACCATACATTTGTAATAACACTTTTCCTTTACCGATATAACTGCTTGAAGAAATTTTATGTCCACCAGATTTTTCTTCTACATTAAAGAAATAAGACTGATCAAATTCTGTAGTTCCTTTTTTAATTTTCAATACCGCAGATGGTTTAGTCGAAGTTATAACATTATTACTTGTTGCAACTGCACTAGAAAAACCGTATGCGTCTCCATTTTCATCTTGGATTAATCCATTTGAAAAGTAATCTCCTAAATAACTTGTACGGTTATCTTTAATTACTTTTTCTAATTTTAATTCTGGGTAGTTATATACTGCAACCCACGTACTATCTGGATATTTAGTTCCGAAGGTATCTACCTCGTCTCCTTTAATACTCATGTATGGCATATATACCTTATCTCCTACCTGTGTTGCCCATGTATAATGTGCTCTTTCTCCGTTTTTAGCCAGTTTTTTGATATCTTGTTGTGCTCCACCCACAATAAGTGATGATGTTGCATCAATTCTATACATAGATGCTATAGATGACGCACCTCTTCTTGGTATTTTTATTGTTAAAATTTCTTTGTTTACTGCTGCAAAAACCTGTACTGTTTCAGCTTGAAAGTTAGATGTTTTAGTCAATTTACCCTCAGCTGTCAATGCATAAGTAGTAACTGCTCCAGGATTTCCTTGTCCGTAAAGTAAACTAAAAAATTTATTCTGGTTTGTAATATAAAAACGGTACGAACCATCTTGCTCTAATCCGTTACCAGTTGTTGTAATAGATCCTTTAGTAATATCATCTGTAGTTAATAAATAATCAGCAATTCCTTCTGCCCCTGTAGTTGCTGTAATAATATATTTTGTTTTTTCTGTTCCTGTGCTTGGTGTTCCTCCATCTGGAGAGCTAGAGTCACTGCTACAAGAAAATGACGTAAAGGCTATTAAAGCAGCGAATATCGCTAATGTGCTAGTTTTTTTCATAATGATTATTGTTTGATTTATTTGAATTATTTATTTGATTTGGTAAAGAAATACCTGAATTTTATATTGAATGAGCGACTTGGTTTTTGCAACGAAAAGTTGTCGTAAAGCTTATTATCTAATACATTTTTACATTCTAAGGCAATATTATATTTACCATCTGCAAAAGTGTATACTGCATTTAAATCATGATTAAATTGTTGCGGTATATCTAGTTTACCATCCTTAATACCTTGGCTTGGCCATGACAAATAATAAGTGTGTACGTATAAAAAATTATAACCAATAGATAAATTATTTCCCTTTTTTATGAAGTCATAAAAGAAAACGGAGGCATCGGCATTACCAAAAAGATAAGGGATATTAGGAACTCTGTCTTTATAATATGCTGATTCAACATTTTTGCCTGGCTCGTATTGTGTCATATTACGAATATTTTGATACGTCATGTTCACACCAGCAGTAAATCTATTTTTATAAGAATATCTCACTTCACCATCTATACCAAAATTTGTAACCCCTTTTTGGTTAACGTTAGTGATCATCGTTTGATTTAAATTCATTTCTGAACGAATAAAATCGGTTGCATCACGATATAAAAAATTCACATCAAATGTCATTGCATTGACTTTCTTGAAGCTAGTTTGATAACTTAATCCAACATTAAAATTATTACTCGTTTCTGGTTTAAGACTACTATTCCCTGCCACATTATCATTAACATTTCCGAATAATTCATCAGGAGTTGGCAATCTGTAACTTTTTTCGAAGGATCCTTTTATCTGTAAATTCTGCTTTAAGTAATAACTGCTTGCAGCACCATATCCAACCAAATTTTTATTATCTGCATGCTCTATATATGCAATATCACCCCAATTCCCCGAAGGGTTATAACTCTCGGAATAGGTATTTCTCAAAGAATAATTTTTAACAAATACTGAAGTACTCCATTTTTCGTTATAATCAAATTTATAACCTGCACCTATAATATTTTTTTGAGATTTCTTCGGTTGCTGATATAGTAGTGATTCAGGAACCAACTCATCACTTTCTTTACGATTAAAGGTGTTAAAAGTGTTGTTCAGCATAAACGAATGTCTATCGTTTAAACGGTAAGTAAAATTTGCTGTAGCGATTCCATTATTGTTTTTGAACTTACGTAACGTACGGCTACGCTCCCCTCCTAAACCAGGTATTACTATATAATCTCCAAACCAGTTATATCTTCGAAAAACCGTATCAACATTTTGTTCTTCTCCAAAATTAAAATTACCTGTAACACTAACATCTAACCCTTTTGTAAAGAAATCTTTTACCTGATATTTTACAGTTGGCATCAAGATATTTCCTTTACCATACACTTGTCCAAATACGCTAGTCATACGTGCTCCCGTTTGTATATCAGCTCTATTCTCACCAGCTGTAAAACCAAATAATAATTTATCGGCATATTTTTTTCCAGTTATACCTACATTCAGTATTACGGTTTCATTACGATATTTATCATGAAATCTTCTTACACGAGCATTAGGGAAATAGGCACCCGTATTTAAATCTGCAGCTTCTACATTTACCCAATAATTATTGTCTGAGTAATTCTGAAATGCATTTATCTCGGTAGTAAAACCACTCTTGGCAGTATATCCTGCATTTATTGTCGTACGATGTGTATTAAATGATCCAAAAGAATATGAAGCATCAAGATATGTACGCGGTTTAGAATTGGTAACAATATTAATGGCTCCACCAAGTGCATCTCCACCTAACCAAATAGGCACAACCCCTTTGTAAACTTCGATTCTATCGGCAAGATTTACAGGAATATTATTCAGTTGGAACGATGATCCAAAATTATCCATCGGTACTCCATCAATAAAAACTTTTATCTGATTCCCTGAAAATCCATTAATAGAAAGCTGCGATTTAGAACCTACTCCTCCTGATTCACGAACACGAACACCCGAAACTCTATCTAAAGCATGTGATAAGTCTAGTGTAGAATTGTGTAGTTTTTTTGCATCGATTGCTGTTACGCTATAGGATTGTTTATTTATTTTCTCCGTTTGGGTACGTCCCATTACAGTTATATTTTCTAATTCGTTTAATTCACTTTCTAACCGAACGGAGAAAATTATTTCGCTTGTCCCCTTAACTTCGATGTGTTTTTTTGAAGTTGAAAACCCTATTGCGGAAACTTTTAAAACATAATTTCCTGCTGCAACATTTTTAAAATTATATTTTCCGTTTTCATCGGACATAATGATAAAATCTGTTTTTTCTAAACTTACTGTTGCAAATGGAATACTCTGTCCTGAACTCTCCGAAATCTGTCCTGAGACCGCTATCCCCTTATTTTGTTGGGCAAATGAAAAGAAGGATACTAAAAAAATTATACTTAAAATTGAAAATTTATGAGTTGACATATGTTTACTTAGACTAATTATAAATAACTTTGCAGCAAAAGTACCACGAACGTATCCTTTTTATATAGGGAAAAACGGATTATTATTTTGTAAAAACGGATTATTATTTTGAAAATTAAATCGAAACTTCTCAGTCACGAACACCCAATAATTTCTATTGCGGTTTATGATGGCTATGACCCAAAAAGTCACTTGGCAGACGAAAATGTATTTATAAAAAATGAAACTTTAGAAGAAATAAAAAGTCATCATTTAATAACTGATGGTCTTGTGATTCTTGATACTCAAATGTATTTTTCTGAACCACAAACGGCATTATTTGAGATTACTTGTGAATCGATTGTGATGAATTTTATATGCTGTAATAATGTCGAAACCTATATTGATCAACTAGAAACTGAAAAATATTCGCGGGAAAATACCCATAATATTTTCTATACTTCAAATTATAAAGCCACATTTAAAATTCCGCCATTTGAGCAAATAAATTACTTTTCAATAATCTTATCAAAAGATTTTTATTACAATATTATCAATGAAGATTGGGAACTTCATCAAAAATTCTCAAAGAATATTCTCTTAAAAAAATCCAGTTATTTAACTTCTAGATATATTCCTTTTACATCATCGATACAATGGGTTATTCATGAAATTAAAAATTGCAATCGCCAAGGCGCTTTAAAAAGAATGTATATCGAAACTAAAATTAAAGAACTATTAATTTTACAATTGGAAGCCCTTATTGAGAAAGCAATTCCAAAGGATTTAATAGACGAAGAGGATTATACTAAACTACTAGAAGCCAAGTTAATCCTAGATAAAGATTATGTACATGCTCCTACTCTTCCTGAACTTTCGAGGATGATTTCTCTTAATGAATTCAAGCTAAAAAAAGGATTTAAAGCTTGTTTTGGAACTACTGTAAAAAGTTATATTATCGAGCTCAGGATGAAACATGCCAAAGAATTATTTAAATCTAAAACAATAAGTGTTAGCGAAGTAGCTTACAAATGTGGTTATAAAGATGTGTCGCATTTCTCTGCTGCTTTTAAATCTTTCTATGGTTTTTCTCCGCAAAAATTTAAAATTAATTGGAATAAAATTACTTCTTGGTTATCTGGTTTTTTATTACTTGGTTAACATCGTAAAACGTTTATCGTTTGAGTCAATGTCATTAGGTAAAACTTTATAACAAATTATGACTAAATTTTCGCGCAAAGCCGCAAAGCCGCAGAGAAAATCTATGCTAACTTGGCGGCTTTGCGACTTTGCGAGAGAACTATTCCGTACTGTATTAATTATGTTTTTCTTGACTTTAATGACGATGAACTAAAACAATAGTTATTCATTTTTATTTACTGAACAACATAATTAATAGAACATACCTAACAGATTTTAAAAACCTTTTGAGATAATCAAATTGCAAAAAAAACTGAAAATTAATTTCTTTGGGTAATTATTCTTTTGGCACAATCGGATGCACATAATAAGCCACCAGCCATCATAATAATGTCTTTAATAACCAATCGTCCTGCTCCTGATAAATAAGGAAATCCATGTGTAGAACTACCCAAATCAGGAACCCAAGTTTCGGGTGTTGTAATTAAAAAAGTTAGTGTAACCAAGGCCATACCTGCAGTAAGAATTCCTCCTACAAGTCCTATACGTGCATTAAAAATTCCGAATAAGGTTAGCAATCCTATAATTATAATTACTGTGCCTAATATGTACGAAAAAATATAAGTACCGTTCTCGTTATGCCATTTGATATTTTCCTGAACAACTTCACCTTCTTTATTTTTGTGATCTTTATACTCACTCGGATTGTTATAAAAGAAACTCATTAATGGGCTATTTGCAACAAAAGGTACAATTCCATCTGCTTCATATTGAAAAGCTTTGAGTCCGCCAATCCACACCATTACAATAAAAATGGCTATTCGCATTAAATTAAAAAACTGATTTTGTAGATTTGATAAGGTCGATAATATGTTCATACTTTTATTTGTTAATGATATTTACATTTAAATGCCAAAATTAACTACTCTATGATCTGCTCACAATGGACAAATATGGCTATTACCTAGACGAATCTGCAACGATAGATATACCAACATTTTCTCGAAATGCAGTTGGTGTAATCCCTGTATGTTTTTTAAAATAACGACTGAAATAATTTTCGTCATCAAAATTTAATTCTGCTGCAATTTGTTTCATGCTTTTATAACTAAGATGAATTAACTTTTTTGCCTCAAGTATAACTCTTTCCTGAATTAATGTAGATGGTGTTTTTAGAAAATAATGCTTACTTAATTTCGAAAAATTATTGGGCGAAATTCCCATTTGCGTAGCATAAAAAGAGGGTTGTCTTTCTTTACGAAAGTTGTTTTCTAATAAATCTTTAAACTGAATTAATGGGTGATGTATGCTCTTTTCTTCGTGAACAAGATTATCTTCCGATTTTATTTTGCTACATAATGCTAATATTAATTGCAAATAAGAACGTACAACTGCCATAGCATAACTACTAGTATTTTCAAGCTCTATAATTAGTTTACCTAAAATATAATCCAACTCAATATACTCTTCAGTCGCAAGATTTACATAAGGTTTCTGATAAATATTATTGAATAAAAGTCCGTTACAGGCAACCTCTTTTTTATGATATTCTATACAATAAAAATCACCATGAAATTGTAATCTTCTGGTTTTAATTGGCTTTTTTATGTCAAAATGAATGATTTGGTATGGTGTTGTAAACAATATAATTTTACCTTCAAAAGTGTATTCTACCAAATCTACGTTAACTTTTCCATTGCCTTCCAATAGAAAAATACTGTACATTGGTGAACTTCCATTCAGGTTAATATAATCTGTATCGCATTCCTGAACGATACAATTTTCATGGTCAAATTCATTATCTTTCATTAATTTTCTATTTATTCTTGCTGTACCATTTTATCTTAAAATAGTTTTCATTTCTAGTTTTATCTACTGAATCATTTTTACGAAGCTTGGCACCAATTGCAACTAATTCCCAAAAAGAAGTTGAATCTTCGGGATATGGAATCTTATAAAAATTAGTTTTATCTCCATATTTACAAATCACGGCATTGATATAATCCAGCACATGAAATGTATTAAAACTTTCTCTAAATTCAGGTCGAACTTCATCATTATTTGCAAAACATACTGCTCCTATAGCATAAGAATCTGATATAAAAGGGATACCAATTATCTTTTCTATCTTATCTAAAACGTCTTTATCAAAGTTAGGAATCATAATGTATTGTGTAAATATTTTTTTTAATTTATGATGAGAAAATGGTATTAAAATAAAAAACCGTTTCAAATTAAGAAACGGCTTTTTTTATCTTTTTTCAATATTTATTAGCACCCAACTACACTTCCATCCTCTAAAAGTGTTGGTAGGCAAGGTCTTTCTTGAGGACCAATACATGGGTAATTAGGATAGTCATAAGGATTAACACCTGGACCTGAAGGCGCCCAGTCACCATCAGAACATCTAGGTACAGATATCGGGCCATTATAACCTTTACCAATTGTGTTTTTTTGTTGATCTTTACTTAGTAATTCTACTCCATTTAAATTCAAAATTGTTTTTAACATAGCAACTTAAATTATAAAATTTTTAGATTTATCAATCATTTTGAGTCCATTGATTTTTAGACTTTTTAATATAGAGAATCCTATTTATTTAGCATTCAGTTACGGTACCGTCTGCATGAAATGTAGGAAAACAAGGTTCTGTTACTGGTTCAGCAATATCTGCACATGGATAATTAGGGTAATATGCAGGATTAGCTCCTGGAGGTGCCCAATTACCATCTGAACATCTAGGAGTATTTCCCGACCCTCTTTGTTCTTTGCCGACAATATTTTTTTGTTGATTTTTACTTAGTAATTCTACTCCATTTAAATTCAAAATTGTTTTTAACATAGTAACTTAAATTATAAAATTTTTAGATTGATCAATCATTTTAAGTCCATTGATTTTTAGACTTTTAAGTAATTAAATATAAGAAATTACTTTTAAACAGAAACACTTTTTT
>NZ_NCWQ01000068.1:0-28800 GCF_002156885.1 Flavobacterium sp. AJR
TCGATTACTTGCGAAACTTTATATACAATTAAAAAATGAAAATGAGTATTAAGAAAGAAACTTTGGAAATGATACTGATTATGTAATCGTATTGTCTCCGAACATTATTTTTTACTTTTTTCAGATACTTTTAGATTATTTAAAATACCCTACTCTATTTTTAGTTCTAAAGCTTTTCAGACAAACTAATAAAACTTCCTTAAAAATGGGCATTAACAAATAAGTAATAGCTTTAATTGTTATTATTTTTTACATTTGCTTAATCTTATTGATTCTAAATAAATCACGCTATTAAGTCGTGAATTTTATAAGAATCAACACAATTTTAAAAGTAATAAATATCTATAATATGAAAAAAAACATTCTTCTTTCTTTCGCATTAGTCGCAACTTTATTTGTTAGTGCTCAGCAAAAAAATACTTTATTAGAAGCTTCTTTTTGGAAAACAGCACCAAGTATTGATGTTGTTAAAGCTGAAATTGCAAAAGGAAATAGCCCATCTGAAGCGAATGCAAATGCTTTTGATGTTCCAGTTATTGCCATTAATAATGATGCTCCTTTTGCAAGTATAAAATTCTTATTAGAACAACCAGGAAATCCAGTAAACAAATCTACTCACGACAATCGTATTTACTTACACTGGGCGGCTTATAGAGGAAATACCGAACTGGTAGAATATCTTATTGCCAAAGGTTCAGATATTAACTTTGAAGATAGCCATGGTACTACTCCACTTGTTTTTGGTGCTACTAGCGGTTTACTTAATTCAGGTATTTGTGAGGCTTTTTTTAAAGCTGGAATAGATCCGAAGAAAAAATATGCTAATGGAGCAAACCTATTGCTTTTGGCAGTTCCGTTTGATAAAGATCTTACGATTACTGACTATCTTACCAAAAAAGGATTGTCTCTAAAAGATATTGACAACAACGGAAACACAGCATTTGATTATGCTGCTAGAACAGGAAATGTTGTTCTTTTGAAAAAGTTATTAGAGAGAAAAGTAAAATATACTGATAATGCACTTCTTATTGCAACTCAAGGTACACGTAGAGAAACTACTCCGATTGAAACTTATAAATTTTTAGTGGAAGAATTAAAAATAAAACCAACCGCTACAAATAAATCTGGAGAAAATGTATTGCATCTTTTAGCAGGAAAACCAAACCAAGCCGAAATAATTACTTATTTCCTTGCTAAAGGTGTTGATGTTAATGCAATTAATAAAGACGGAAACACTCCTTTTATGATTGCAGCCGGAGCCAAAGAAAATGGGGTATTAGAGCAATTATTGCCAACAGCAAAAAATATCAATTTACAAAATGCCAAAGGAGAATCTGCCTTGACTATAGCTGTAAAATCTGGAACTCCAGAAGCTGTTGCAACACTTTTGGCAAAAGGTGCCGATGTTAAAGTTATTGATAAAGAAGGTAATAATTTAGGTGTTTATTTAGTACAATCTTACCGACCAGATGCTAAACAAGATCCTTTTACTGCCAAAGTAAAATTGCTACAGGAAAAAGGATTAGACCTTACATCTCCACAAAAAGACGGGAATACATTGTATCATCTTGCAGTTGCTAAAAACGATTTATCTTTGCTGAAAAAATTAGCTGATTTAAACATCGATGTAAATGCTAAAAACAAAGACGGTTTGACTGCTTTACACAAAGCTGCCATGGTTGCCAAAAATGATACTATCCTGAAATACCTTCTTTCTATTGGAGCTAAAAAAGATATTATTACCGAATTTGACGAAAGCGCATATGCTTTAGCCAAAGAAAATGAGTCTTTAACAAAACAAAACATATCAATTGATTTTTTAAAGTAATATTTCAAAAAGTCAAATACCAATTCAATTAAAAATATAAAACCGGAATGAAATCAATATTTAAAATAGCTCTTACAAGCGCATTAATCTGTCTTATATCTTTTCAAGCTTCAGCACAGGCAAGCAAATACAAATGTATGCTTCAAATGTCTAACTATATGGGAGAAGGTGCTTACATCGTAGTTTCGCTTATCAACCCTAAAGGAGAATACGAAAAAACACTCTATGTAATGGGAGACGACAAAAAATGGTACAACTCATTAAAAGAATGGAATAAATTTCAAACTAAAAAACCGGTAGATATCAGTGCAAAAACTGGAGCGTCTGTTACTGGTGGAGATCGTAGTATGACAACAATTGAAATTGAAGATTCTAAAATAAATAAAGGATATAAATTAAGATTTGAATCTGCTGTTGAAGATCAAAAGTACCATGTAAGCGATGTTGAAATCCCTCTTACAACTGAAGGTCTTGCTGCTAAAACAGAAGGAAAAGGGTATATTAGATACGTGAGATTAAATAAAATTTAATCTCTTAAACCTGAAATTCGAGCTTTGTCAAAGTTTTAAACTTTGACAAAGCTTAAAACATTTGATTACCTTTTAGATTACACTCAATGACTCTTTCTTTCTGGCGTTACACTCACTTGGCTTTGGCTTTGTTTTCTTCTTTATTTCTACTGTTGGCATCTGTAACGGGTATCATTCTGGCAGTAGACGCAATTCAGGAAAAAAAACATCCGTATAAGGTTGAAAATTTTGATCAGATAACTTTAGGTCAAACTTTGCCAGTTTTAAAAAAGATATATCCTGAAATAACAGAATTAAGTGTTGATTACAACCAGTTTGTAACACTTCAGGCAATCGATCAAGACGGTAATGATATCAATGCTTATATTGATCCCAAAACAGGGAAAAATTTAGGAACACCAGTTAAAAAAAGTGAATTTATCCAATGGACAACTGCCTTACATCGTTCTTTATTTTTGCATGAAACAGGACGCTTTTTTGTTGGCGTTATTTCTTTTTTATTGATTTTAATTGCTTGCTCTGGTTTTGCGCTTGTTTTAAACAGACAAAGAGGAATCCGTAACTTTTTCTCTAAAGTAATTAAAGAGTATTTTGCTCAATATTATCATGTTGTATTAGGAAGATTAACTTTAATTCCGATTCTGATTATTGCTATTACCGGAACTTATTTATCACTGGAAAGATTTAATTTTTTCATGGATAAAGAGAAAAATCAAAAGGAAAAAACAGAAATTATAAAACCTTCTAAAGGTAAAACTGAATCTGTATTTACTACTACTCTACTATCTGATGTAAAAAAAATCGAATTTCCTTTTACATCTGATCCTGAAGAATATTATATCATCGGATTAAAAGACAGAGAAATTGAGGTTAATCAGGTTACAGGAGCTATAATTACTGAAAAACGTTCCCCGATGACGGTTCAATTATCTGATTTAAGCCTTGACCTTCATACCGGAAGAATAAATGCTATTTGGGCTATAATATTAGCTATTGCCTGCATCAACATTCTCTTTTTTATATACTCAGGTTTTGCCATTACATTAAAAAGAAGATCAAGCCGAATTAAAAATAAATTCAAAGCCAACGAAAGTAAAATCATTCTACTCGCTGGTTCAGAAAATGGAAGTTCATTCCGTTTTGCCAATGCTATTCAAAAACAATTAATCGCTCATGGCGAAAAAGTTTTCCTTACAGAACTTAATAATTACGATCTATATCCGAAAGCAGAACACATTATCGTTTTCACCTCTACTCATGGTTTAGGCGATGCACCTTCTAATGGAAATAAATTTGTATCGCTATTAAAGAAATACAATCAAAAACAAAAAATCAATTTTTCGGTGGTTGGTTTTGGTTCTAAAGCTTATCCTGATTTTTGTGGTTTTGCTATTGAAATTGATCAACTTTTAGCCACTCAAAATTGGACGGAACGCTTTTTAGAAATTCAAACCGTTAATGACAAATCTGCTCTCGAATTTATAGAATGGATAAAATTATGGAGTGCCAAAAGCGGAATTCCATTATCGACAACGCCTTCATTATACAATCATGTTCCTAAAGGTTTACAAAAATTAATGGTATTAGATAAAACATTAATTTCTGAAACGGAACAAACTTTTATATTGACTTTAAGAGCTAATATGAGAGCCAAATTTACTTCGGGTGATTTACTGGCTATTTATCCTGCAAATGACACCAGAGAGCGTTTATACTCGATTGGTAATCATTCTGGCAACATACAATTGGTTGTAAAACTTCATCCTCACGGTTTAGGTTCTGAGTTTTTGAATACCCTAAAACCTGGGAATACAATTAAAGCTAGAATCTTAAATAATAAAGCTTTTCATTTTCCTAAATCCGTATCTAAAGTTGCTTTAATATCTAACGGAACCGGTATTGCTCCTTTCCTTGGAATGATTGAACAGAATAAGAAAAAAGTTGAAACGCATTTATACTCTGGCTTCCGAATGGAAACGGAAACTGTTTTAGGTTATAAAAAATTTACCGCAGAAATGATTAAAAAGCATCAACTTCAAAGCTTTCATTTGGCTTTATCTCGCGCACAAAATCATCATTATGTAATGGATTTGATTAAACGAGATGTTGACTTTTTTATCGATTTATTACACCAAGGCGGCGTTATCATGATTTGTGGTTCGCTTGCAATGCAAAAAGATGTAGAAGCTATTTTGGATGATTTATGTCTTTCAAGAGAAATGAAGTCTATTTCATATTATAAAGATAATGGTCAGTTGTTGACAGATTGCTATTAAGTTAATTGATAATTGATAGTTGATAATTGATAGTTGATAGTTATTGGATTTTGTAAGTCCCTTCGGGACGACATATTTATAGAGATTTATTCGACAAAAACCAAACCCCATCGGGGTGGCATATATTGGCTATCAGAAAAATATCGCTCCGCTGGAGCTTATTAATAAAAACTCATTATTTTTTATTATTCAAAAAAAATCATGCATACATCAATCCTACATAAGTTTTTAGTTGTTTTTATAATTACGCTTTGTTTTTCGGGCAACGCACAAGTTCTCCGAAAAAGAACTACGCTGCTTATGGGAGGGCGTTTTGATATTACTATTGTTGCAAATGATGCTGCATCTGCTGAACAAAATATTGATGCTGTAATTGCCGAAATTACCCGAATTGAAAATTTAATTTCTGATTGGAAACCCGACTCACAAGTATCTGAAGTAAACCAAAATGCTGGAATCCGACCTGTTAAAGTAGATCGTGAGGTTTTTGAATTAACCCAAAGAGCCATAAAATTATCTGAAATAACAAATGGTGGCTTTGACGTTAGTTTTGCTGCAATGGACAGAATATGGAAATTTGATGGTTCGATGACCGAGATGCCTTCGGCGGAAGCCATAAAAAAATCAGTAGAAAAAGTAGGCTATAGAAACATTATTTTAGACAGTGTACAATCTACCATATTCCTAAAACTTAAAGGAATGAAAATAGGATTTGGAGCGCTGGGTGAAGGTTATGCCACCGATAAATGCCGAACTATGATGCTGTCTAAAGGAATCAAAGCCGGAATTATAAATGGATCTGGAGATATGAGCACCTGGGGAAAACAACCTAACGGTGAACCATGGAAAATAGGTATTACCAACCCATTTAATACCGAAAAACTCTTAGCTGTTGTGCCTTTAGAACAAGAAGCTGTTACCACTTCTGGAAGCTATGAAAAGTTTGTGATTTTTAATGGCAAAAGATATTCTCATATTATCAATCCAGCAACTGGATATCCCGCAACTGGTTTATGCAGTGTGACTGTTTTTGGTCCTGATGCTGAAACAGCAAACGGACTTAGTACTTCTTTAATGGTTTTAGGTCAAAAAGAAGGTTTACTTTTACTTCAAAAATATCCTGATTATAGTTGTTTGATGATAACAGATAATGAAAAAGTAATCAAATCGAAAAACTTCAAAATCAAGAAATTCAAGACTAAATTTTAACTTTTAAATCTTAGGATTCTCTCGCAACTAGTCAATCTTAACTTCTTGGTACAATGAAAAACCACACCCTTCATGATGTTCTCGAAAAATGGATTAAAGCATGGTCTTTATCAAGAGAGTTACCTTTACCTGTAAAATACAAATCTGTTGAACTTATTTTCAAAAAATTTGAATTCTAAAAAACCATAAATATTAAATGAACCATTCCTTTATGGTATAAAACAATCCTAGCATGTCCCTCAATCTAAGATTATTTTTTTATTAACTCCATTTTTTTTATTTTAGTTTGCATAATTTTGTTGTCTACTGAAAGTCTTTCATTACTTATCTGGAGTTCCTTAATCGTTTTATTCATATCAATCATATACAATGTAAGTTCTTCAATCTTTTGTAATAATTTAGCGTCCATTTCTCCTAAATTAATACCACTTTTATTTACTTCAGCTTCACTTGGCATATTGCTAAGATATCCTTTTTCTTTAATATGAGCTTCTACTTCGGTAAGGGTAGGTAACTCATATTCTTTTTTAAACACAAAGTCAGGCCAACCAGCTTGCAAAGAAACTTTAATTTCCTCTGCAACAACTTTTCCAGCAACCGCCAAAGAATATCCCTTTGTATCTTTCGTTCCAATTCCAATTTTTTCAGCTACATAAAGCATTGTATTATTAAGTTCCATTTTTGAACTAGCTCCTAAATCGGCATTCTTCCCAATGTACCACCTATGAAAATTAGGTGTTTTAGCATATAAAACGCCAGGCTCTATTCCAAAACCATACATATCAGCAGCGTTTAATCTATCTCCGTAAATCGAAATCAAATCACCTGTCGAAACACTAGAAGATCTAAGGCTAATTCTTCCTTCTGTAGTAATATCATCAGAGGTATTCAGTTTTTTTGCTTTCCAATCAATATTGGTATTATTAGCATTTGCAGTTGTTAAAAAAGTTTCCCAACTACCCCAACCTTTATTATCATATAAGCCTAACCTAACCTTAGGGGCAACACCACCTAAACTCTCACTATGAGGGAAATACAACTGAAAAACTGAACCATCTTGTATAGGTACCCCATTTTGAGCATTAGAATTCGCCCCTCCTGCCATTACCGTACCAAAGTTTGGGAATCCCTCACCGCTGCTTACAAAAGAAAGTTGCAATTTATTGCTAAATGTTTTTGGGGCGTTTAAAGCATTCCAAGTAAAATTATTTTGGATAGAAAATTGGGCATTCATCGAAATTGCGATTAACAAGAGTGAAATAGAAAAATAATTTCGCATAATTTAATTTCAAAAAGGTTGTTTTATTTATTTAAATGAAATACTATATATAAAATATTCTCACAAATCTGTGGAAATTATAATGACAAAATCTACACAAATTAAAGAATAGAAAAGTTTTACATGATCATCTCGGAATTTCTCGTCTGTTTATTTCTAAAATTAAAGGCAACTTAACTTTCTCTTTTAAGCTATTTTAAAAACACCATAAAAGTACTATTAAAAAACTAAAAAATACTTATTTTTATATCCACCCTAGATATAACCTCCATTACCACATTTAAAACTCTAATTTAATTATAACAATGAAAAACCACACCCTTCATCATGTTCTCGAAAAATGGATTAAAGCATGGTCTTTATCAAGAGAATTATCTTTACCCGTAAAATACAAATCGGAGTGGATGGTAAATGTGGGATATGAAAACCAAAAACAACGTTATATTTTTCCTGAACTTAACAATGATTTTATCCAATTATCAGAGACTATTGATGAACCTTGGGTATATCTAAAAGTTTGTGCTTCGCCCGATGATTTAAAAGGTAAACTATCTAAAAAATGGATTGTTCAGCCTCAAGGATATATGATGTCTTGTTTTAAACAAATGAGTTTTGCCAGTGGTAATTTACCCGATAAATACAAGTTAGAATATGAGAGTTACAACTCTACCTTTGTTGTTCGGATTGTTACCAATGATGGCGAACTAGCCTCTATAGGACGCCTTGTTCTTGTTGATGATCTGGCTATTTATGATAGAATTTCGACTGAAGCAAATCATCGCCGAAATGGTCTTGCTACTTTCTTAATGAAAGAACTCGAAAAAATTGCCTTAGCCAATAACGTTTACAACAATTTTCTGGTTGCTACAGAAGAAGGTAAATCCTTATACCAGACTCTGGGATGGGAAATCTATAGCCTTTATACATCGGCTGTTATTCTTGATTAAAACAAAATAATCCCATTCAAAACTCACTATTATTTATTTTTTAATGAAACAATGTTGCATTTGCGAATAAGATTTTTATATTTGCAACAGTATTGCGTTAAGAATAGAAAAACAGAAGGAAATAACAACTTTCTTCATCGTTTTATATCATATTTTTTTATGGTTTTTATTCTTAAATAAACATGCTTTATTAAATCTTGATTCGTCTGAATGAAAAAGAAATTTAAATTTATTAATCTTCTTATGCCGCTAATAGTAGTATTCGCTATACTATTTCCGGTAATCCATTCTTATGAACATATCCAAAGTCATGATACTACCCATAAAAATACACAGCATTTAAGTACTGCTAAAACGGAACTTATAACTCACAATCATTCTTCTGAGGAATGTGCTATATGTCATTTTAAATTTACTCCTGTAAGTACGTTTACTTTCATCTCTTTTGAGTTTTATAAAAGATGTAACATAACCTCGTATGTTTCTTTTTATTACAAATCTTATTCCTATTTCTTTAAGGGATCCTTATTTGCTCTTCGAGCGCCTCCTACAATTTAAAGTAAAATCAATTAGCAATGCTGCATTTGAATTTAAACTAACCATATAAGTGATGTAAGTTCATCTAAGCGAAGTGTTTGGAAGACTTATATTTTCTTAAATGACTTATATGGTTTAAAACCACTTTTCTATAACAATTTCTATAAAAACTAACCATATAAGCTATGTAAGTTCATATAAACGAAGTGTTTATAAAACTTATATTTTCTTAAATGACTTATATGTTTAATAAAGTTCTATAGATCTGTCTTTGGATTTCGTTTGCTCAAAAAGCTTAGATTTTTCTACTGCTTAATTGCTTATTCCATTTTAAAAACAATTCTTATTTCATAGAATAATTATCTATGAATATGTCCTTCTGTGCTCCTTTTTAAGTTGGCATTGCGTATAGCTATGTCATTTAAAAAAGCGTATTCCCCTACTCTGTAACCAAAAATTAATACATATGAACAAAATGAAAATCTCAAAACTTGTACTGGCATCTTTTGCTGTAGTCAGCATATTTACAGCTTGTGATAGCAGCGATGATGCTAAAATTGATACCGAATACCCTGTTATCGATATATCGGCAGCAAATGCATTCCCCATACAATGTAGCGAAGCAATCCGTGGACAAAAATTTACTTTCAGAGCTAAGTTTACCGACAACTCGGCATTAGGATCGTATAGCTTGGATATCCACCATAATTTCGATCATCATAATCATAGTACCGAAGTAAATGATTGTACTCCTGAAGCGATAAAAAAACCTGTAAAACCATTGCTTTATATCAATTCTGTCACTATTCCCGAAAATTTAAAAAGCTACGAGGCAACTCAGGAAATCAACATTCCGACAGATATTGATCCCGGAGATTACCATTTCCTTATTCGCCTAACCGATAAAGAAGGCTGGCAAACAATTAAAGGTTTAAGCATCAAAATTAAATAAGTGACTTTGAAGAACGAATATAAATCAAATCGATTACGGATTATTTATCTGTTGTTGTTTTGCGCTGTTATTTTCACGAAAGTATCAGCACAAACCGTCAATATATCAGGTAGCGTATTTTCTAATAGTCATAAACCTTTAGAAGCTGCAACTGTAACGATTTATCCCTCATCTATAACCACTTTTACAAATAAAGAAGGTGCTTATTACTTTAATGAAATTCCTAAAAACTCAAAGAAACTTATTGTTAGTTATTCGGGTTATATCAAATCTGAAATTGAACTTTCGTTAGACAAAAACTCAAATGTACAACCTGATATTATCTTACATCAGGAAGTTAAAGAACTACAAGAAGTTGTAATAAAAGATAATTATGCAACGCGTCTTAACAAAAAAGAATCACTTAACATAGATGTAGTAAATAGTAGTTTTATCCAGCGCAATCTTGGCGGTAGTTTGATGCAATCACTCCAAAGATTACCTGGTGTAAAGACTATTTCTATTGGTTCTGGAGGTTCAAAACCACTTATCCGGGGATTAAGTTTTAATCAGGTTATTGTTGTCGAAAATGGCATTAAACACGAAGGACAACAATGGGGCGCAGATCACGGGCTCGAAATTGACCAATATGCTGTAAATCGTGTAGAAATCATTAAAGGCCCATCTTCATTTATTTATGGTTCTGATGCTATTGGCGGTGCCATTAATATAAAACCGTTATCTGTCCCGGCAAAACATACTTTGGGCGGAAGCCTAGATATTACGGGCAAAAGTAATAACGAACAATATGGTGGTTCTTTTAACCTGTTTGGGCGTAATGAAAAATGGTTCTTTGATACCCGAATCACTACAATGGATTATGGCGATTATCGTGTTCCTACCGATGTTGTTCAGGTTTACAATTATGCTGTCCCTTTATATAAAAATCATTTACGCAATACCGCTGGACGCGAACTCGATATGCATGCGAGTACAGGATATATAGGTGAGAAATTTAAATCGGTTATGTATCTAAGTAATGTATATAGCAAAACTGGCTTTTTTGCCAATGCTCATGGTCTTGAACCTCGAAATGTAGATACAGAACTTCATGACAAATCTAGTCGTGATATACAAATGCCATATCAGGAAGTTAACCATACCAAGATAAGCAATACTACTTCTTTTAGATGGGGCGAACATCAACTGGAAACTCAAATAGGTTTTCAAAAGAATTTTCGTCGAGAATGGAGTCATTATGTTAATCATGGTTATATGCCGCCAATATATCCCGATGATATGTATGCTCCAAAAGATCTAGAACGACAATATGATAAAGAAGTTTTCTCCGCTTCTGCAAAAGATGAATTCTCATTGGGCAATCATCAGTTTACTGTTGGAATAAATACAGAATTGCAACAAAATAAAATTGGTGGCTGGAGTTTCCTGATTCCTGCTTTTACGCAAGTGAACGCTGGAGCATTTGCTTATGACAAAATTCAGCTCAATGAAAAATGGTTGCTGCACGCAGCGCTACGAATGGATTATGGCAAAATAAAAATGAAACAATATACAGATTGGTTTGAAAGTGAAGTAACTACTAATGGGCAAACAAATTTTGAATACTTAGAACGTTCGGAAGAGCTTACGCGAACGTTCAAAAGTTTTACCTGGTCGGCGGGAGTTAATTACAATCTGGAAAAATTCTCATTGAAAGCAAATGCGGGAACTAGTTTCAGAATGCCGATTGCTAAAGAATTGGCTTCAAACGGTGTAAATTATCATTATTTCCGATTCGAAAAAGGAGATCCTAACTTATCTGCTGAACAATCCTATCAGTTAGATCTTGGGTTAGAATGGCAGGATCATAAGTGGTCTGTACAATTGAGTCCGTTTTTTAATTATTTCCCCAATTACATCTACCTCAACCCTACTTCGCAACATGATATTTATTATGGAGCAGGTAATCAGGTTTTTGAATATGAGCAGAGCAAAGTCATGCGCTATGGAGGTGAATTGCAAACGCGCTATCAATTCTTAAAAAATCTAAGTGGTGAAATTCTTGTAGAATATCTTTATTCTGAACAACTATCGGGCAGTAAAAAAGGCTATACCCTACCCTTTTCTCCTCCTGCATCGGTTTTGTTTGGGCTTACTTATAGTCCCGAAATCAAGAGTCTAAAAGATAGTTATATCTCATTGGATTATCGTTTTACTGCCGAACAAAATCAAATTGTTCCGCCAGAAAAGAAAACTGCCAGCAGCAATGTTTTCAACCTTGCCTTGGGAACAAAAATAAGAACTGGACAACAGGATTTAGCCATTTCACTGCAAGTACAAAACTTATTTAATGCTAAATATTTAAATCATACAAGTTTTTATCGATTAATAGAACTCCCTGAAGCAAGCAGAAACATTATTCTATCAGTCAAAATTCCCTTTTTAATACATAATCAAAAATAATATGAACCCTTTTAAACAAACAAAAACCTCTATGAAAAAAGCAAAATTATTCCCCTTGTTTTTACTATTTATTAGCGCATTTACAGCGTGTAATAATGACGATGATACTACCCCTGAAGTTGCAAAACCTACAATGACAAATGTTGAAATTGGTTCTGCCAATAATAAGCAAGGAGTCATTGGTCGCGATTTTCACTTTAACGCCGATGTCACAGCTGGAGATAAAATTGCAGCAGTGCAACTTAAAATACTTCCTAAAAAAGGAGAGAAATATGCAAGCGATTGGAAATTAGAACTGAGTTGGGCTGAATATGTTGGTGCAAAAAACACCACAGTACATAAACACTTTAATATTCCTAATGAAGCTCCCGAAGGTAAATATGACTTTTTCTTTACAGTATTGGACAGCAATGGTTCTAAACTGGAAATTAAAGAAGATTTTACCATTGTCGATGCTGCAAATTTACCTACTGATCCATTAATTGGCCGAGATATGATTTCTCGCAACGAAACTTTAATTTATCATATGGGAACTTGGGTTGAACCTGAGCTAATCTTTAAAAAGGACGATATACTAACGGCTCATGCTCAGATAAGTCAGATTAAAGGTGATGGAATATTATACTCTGTACTAATTAAAAAAAGCGCCAATTACCATCCTGAGAGTATTGACAATCTTGATTTTAAAAAAGTAATCGTGATTTCTAAAGTCGAGCATAAAGGTCTTGCCGCAGCATCAAAAATTTCGACTTTACAAAAGATAAATGATGTTTGGGGCGGCGAAAAAATTGTTATCGGTGCTGCAACTGATGCTAACCTACCTAATGCAAACCCAATAACTGGCGAAAAAGCATGGGAATCTGGTGTATATAACTGGGTGGTTTTGTATAAAAATACAACCTACAATCTCAATGTATATAAGTCAATGCCTATTACTATTAATTACTAATCTAAATATTATCTTAAACACCCATTTACAATGAAAAACATTAATTTTAAACTGATTTTCTTATTTGCTTTATCCACTTTTGCAATCTCTTGTAGCAATGACGATGATGACAATACTACTGAAACTCCAAAGGAAACTTTGGCTGAATATAAGTATTTAAGAGTATTACTTTCTGATGAAAAAACAACAGAAATTACACTTGTAAATCCAGTTGATGGTACTTCGAGTTTCTTTAATGCAAAATTTGCAAAATCAACTATTTACACAACAGAATCAGGCAGATATGCAGGAATTATTCATAGAGCTGATAATACTGTAGAAACTTTTGACAGCGGATTTGAAGGTCATGGCGATCATGTTGATGTAGACGGAATTCCAAAGTTTGGTGCATTAACAGGACAATCACCTATGCCAACTCATTTTAAAAGTAAAATTGGAGAACTATTAACTTTTAATGATGGTGATGGAACATTATCTGTAGCCAAAGAAGCTGATGTTAATACGGCAGGAGCAAAATTTAAAGTAATTAATGCTGGTTTATTAGCTCATCACGGTGCTATGGCCACTTTTACTAATGGCACTTATGCTATTACCCAAAAAGACAATTCGGTTGCAGGAACGCTTCCTGAAAAAGTAAAAATTATAGATAATACTGGTAAAACTCTTTTTGAATCTACAATTTCTACAAAAGGAATCCACGGAAATGCATCTGACGGAACTTATGCTGTTTTCGGTTCAGCAAGTGGTGTTCTTGTGGTTGAAAGTTCAGGAAAACAAAAACTTATTGCACTTCCTGAAGGTTTTGGAACAGCATGGTTTGGAAGTATTTTGGAAACAAAAGCTCAAGGAAAATTTATTGGTTTTACTGCTGAAAAAGGGGCTTACTTAATTGATGTTATTAACGGAACAATTAAGCCAATTATACAAAGTGCTACTATTGCGCAATGTAAAGTAAGCTACAACATGAGCAAACTAGGAATTTTATTAAATAGTGGTGAATTTAAATTATACAATTTAACTACGTTGCAAGTAGAAAAAGAAGGAAAAGTAATTGCTGAAATTGCAAAAGATGCGACTATGAAACCTCAAATCCAACTAACAGAAAATTTTGCTTATATAACTTCTCCAACTACAGGAGAACTATTGCAACTAAGCTTATCTAATATGACAATTGTAAAGAAAATAAAAGTATCTAATACTCCATACAGAATTACGATTCTTGGTTTTGAAAACAGCAAAAGTCATTAATCTTAATTTTATAATCTTATTCTAAAATCTTATTTAAACACATAGAAACATAGTCAAAGTGTGCAGAAAAGAACAAGAAAGAGAAATATATTTCTTTCACATAGCTATGTGCATTTAAAATAAGTGAAACGCCTATTTTAAGAATACAAAATCTATGTTTCTATGTGTTTAAATTAATTTATCAAACATTTTAAATAATATTAATTAATAACAGAAGATGCTAAAAACATTTTAGCATCTTCTGTTTTATTTCAATATTTTATATTTATAAGTTTTTCAAATCGTCAACTGTATAAAACTTAAGTTTATAATTCTATTTTTGCTACTTTAGGTCGTTAATTCATTAAAAAAAGAATTTATGTTTGCACGAATATTTTTATTTTCTATTATTTTATTAAGTGGTGTTTTTACGGTTAATGCACAAAGTGTTACCAATTGTAAAACGTGTGGCACAACATTACTAAAAGCTGAGAATATATATACATTGAGTGTGGATGAACTTCGTTTACTGACTAACGAAATTTATGCTCGGAAAGGATACAAATTCACAAACGAAAATATACAAGATTATTTTAGAGGCTTCGAATGGTACAAGCCTTTGAATAATAATAGTTTGGTAAAATTATCTGCCCTGGAAGAAAAAAATGTAAAACTGTTGACTGATCGCTGTAAATTACTTGAAGGTGAGAGACAAATTATCTTCACCTATTTCAAAGGGCTTAAACAATTTGCTATCAATAATAATGAAAACGAACTGAATAAGGTTCTTAACAAACCTAAATACGAAGATCTTTCCTCTGTAGATAATTTTAAAGACGTACTCAAACGCATAGATTTTGATGACGTACACTGGTATAAAAACAATGCCTTATATAAGGTTGAGATAGATAACGGATATGTCAAGACAGTTTATTCCTTTTCTATTACAAGCAAAGGTATTATGTTGATGTATAATTATATGTCACATTCTGAGATAATGGAAAATTTTGACACACCGTTTTCTGATTATATGTCAGAAAATGAGTATGCTGTATGGTGGACTTTCTCTATACAGACTGGCAAAGTCGTCTTAACGAACATAAATGGGGCAGGTTGATGTTGCCTAATAACAGGATAATATAACTAATTTTAGTTATAAGTTTTTCAAATCGTCAACTGTATAAAACTTAAGTTTATTAGCCTTTGCATACTCGCATATTTCTTGTAAAGCTGCAAGTGGCGTTTCTATTTTTTCATCGGCAATATCTACTGTTTTATGCCCATAAAAAATAACTATTTTATTATGCTTCTTGGCATAATCCATAAGGGTTTTATAATACGCAACGTCAAACTGCTTGTAATCATCATCTATACCCAAACCATAAATAACTCTATTCCCCTCATAGTAACAATATTGTGATTCTGGATAAAGTTTACCATAAGTTGTACCTCTTATAATGTCAAAATATTTTAATAATTCTTTGTCCAAATCTGCATTGCGTGCTCCATCGGGATAGGCAAATGAGCGCAAATTAAACCCGTCTTTATCCATAGCAACTTTAAGCGGTAGTATCTCCTCTTTTATATACTTATCGATTCCATATTTAGCCGAATATTTAAGTGCATTTTCATGATTATATCCATGTGCTGCTATATCGTGTCCCATGTCTTGCAAATAGTGCAGTTTTTTCTTTTGCGTAGCATTCAAAGAATCATATTTACATATAAAAAAAGTCGCTTTCCAGTCTAAATGGCGCAGTCGCTTTTCGGCATTATACCAATCATCAATATAATTATCATCGAAGCTTAATATGATACCTGGCTGAGATTCTTTCTTTACTCGAAGAAGCGGTTTAGATTTCTTCTCTTCAGAATAAGTACTTGCTGTATAAAGTAAAATACCTATAGTAAAAAGACCAATAAGTGCATATATAATTCGCTTCATAGTGTAGATTTTGTAATCAAATTTAAGTATTATCCTGTAAAAAAAATCTACTTACTGTTATTAATTAATTTATTAATAAAGCCTCCCGATTTCATTGGTTTATTAAACTGCTGTGACAAAGTTTAACCTACTTCTTTGTCTAGGGAACGCGGATAAAACAGATTCGCTAAAGCGAAAACACAGATAAAAAACGGATTTTTAAAAACAAAAGAAAGAAATCCGTTTTGATCCGCGTCTTTACTTTTGTAAATCCGTATCATCTGTGTCCCATTACAGACAATATTGGCTATAAACATTCCACTCCGCTGAAGCTTTGACTATTTTTTTTTACCACGCAGATTACAAAAGATTTAAGCCGATAAGCGCAGATTTTTTCTTCAATACTTATAAAACTAAATCTGCTTAATCTGCAAAATCTGCGTGCAAAAAATAATATTTAATCTTCTCTCGCAGATTCTAAAAGATATAAGCCGATGAACACAGATTTATTAATGACTAATTTTTAAAAATCCGTTTTGATCCGCGTCTTTACTTTTGTAAATCCGTATCATCTGTGTACCATTATAGACAATATTGGCTATAAACGCTCTGCTACAGTTGAAAAACATTTTAATACTTTAGATCTTTCTGTTTAAATTTGCTGTTCAACTACAACTCATGGATTCTTTTACTCAAATTGTGTTAGGAATTGCAACTGCCGAATTATGTGCGGGTGAAAAATTGCAACGCAAAACGATTTTATATGGTGCAATTCTAGGAACTATACCTGACTTAGATGTTTTGTTTGGGCAATTTTTAAACCCTGTAGATGGTGTAGCTATTCATCGGGGATTAAGTCATTCCTTATTATTTTTTGGCTTATTATCGCCCATTTTAGGTTGGTTTATTTCTAAGATCGAACAAGAGAAAATTAATTTTCGTAGTGCTACTGTTTTAGTATTTTGGTGTTTATTTACCCATGTATTACTGGATATGTTTACATCTTGGGGAACACAAATTTTCTGGCCTCTACCCGACCGAATTGCCTTAAAAACTATATTTGTAATTGATCCTTTATATACGCTTCCGTTACTTATTTGTTTAATTATAGGATTGCGCAAACCTACTTTCGCTTTGCGAAAAAAATATGTTTTACGAGGAATATATATTAGTTCATTTTATCTCTTGGTAACTTGTAGTTTAAAATTATATGCTTTACAACAATTTAAAAATGCATTGCAAGAACAACATATATCTTATAGTGATCTTATTGTAAAACCTACTGCCTTTAATTGTATTTTATGGAATGCTAATGTGGCTACAAAAGAGGCATATCTATTGGGCGATTATTCCTTATTTGATAGCCAGTCGATAACTTTTGAACGTTATGAAAAAAATAATACGTTATCAAAACAACTTTCTGGCAATCCAGATTTTGAAACCTTAAAAAAAGTGAGCGAAGGATGGTTTATTGTAACCAAAAAAGACAACGATTATTACTTTAATGATTTGCGCTTTGGCTTGCTTACTAAAGATCCCAAACAGCCTCAATTTGCCTTTAGCTATGTTTTTAAGGATGAAAACGGAAAACCAAAGGCTCAAGAAGTTCCTAAGCAAAAACGTGATGGAAAAGCCTTAATGCAAGGAATCTTAAATCGCATAAAAGGAAATTAAAAAAGGAACTATTCCATTTTGAGAAATATAATATCATTTTGATAGTATTCATTTTATAAAAAAGCATTAAAAAAACACATAAAACACTAATATACAATCGTTTAATTCATTACAGAATTTACAGGTATTATGTTTGCTTCAATAATGAAAATCTAAATCATTATGAACAACTATCCTGAACAAAAAAGACTACTGCATCGCAATAAATTAAAAAAATTGGCTCGAATAAGAATGAAAATAACCACAACCCATTTGCTATTCATCACTTATGCTGTTGTGTTAGTTTTTATTGCAATTTTCAAGTTAACAGGTCAATAGCATAAATAAATTATTAAAGTACAAAAGGTATTGCATTACATCATATAATTATTATTTGTATTTTAGTAATCAAAAACTACTATATGACCAAAAACCTCCTTTACTCCGTTTTGTTCAGTTGCTTTTTTTCTGTTTGCACTTTTGCTCAAGGACAATCCCTAAACTGGATAAATTCTCATGCATTACCCATTACCGACAATGAGAATGACAATAAGGCATATTACTCGCAGCTAACCAATCTGCTTAAGGATAACAAAATTTGTGGCCTGGGAGAAGCTTCTCACGGAACTCATGAATTTTATACTGAGAAGAATCGCATTATTAAATACCTAATCACAAATGCCCAATATAAATCGATTGGTTTTGAGTTTGGATATTCGGCGATAGAACCAATTAATGTTTATTTATTGACTGGAAAAGGAGATTTAAAACAACTCATGAAACCATTGCGATTGTTTAATACAAAAGAAATATATGATTTGTTTGAATGGGTAAAGACATATAATACCTCCAAAACTCCTAAGGATAAAGTTAATCTTTTTGGTTTTGATACTAATTATATCAAATCTGATATTGATGCTTCTGCCAACTTTTGTTCTACCTATTTAACAAAAAATGCGTCTCTTTATACTAATGGACCAGCTGCAATACCTGTTTTAAAAAAGATAACAACTCCAGATTTTCCTCTATATGAATTATCTGATGATGAAACGGGAATTATTTCTCGCTTAAATACCGAAGTAAAACTTAAAGGCACATCGACAATTAAAGGCTTTAACGAATTTAAAAAATACATATCCCTTTTATACCAAGGCACATTATTATCTAATCCTTTGGCCAGAGATCAATTTATGGCCGAAAATCTTATCGACATCCAACAAGAAACTAAAACCAAAACTATTATTTGGGGACACAATATCCATTTTGCAAAAGATACCAATATGCCTAAAGCAAAAGGAATGGGATATCATGTAAAAGAGAAATATGGTAATGAATATTACGCAATAGGTTTTGATACTTTTAAAGGAAAAGTGACTGTACTAGATGGCAATGATTACGTAGAACACAGTTTTGAAGCGCAACCAAAATCTTATTCGGCATTGTTTGCAGAAGCTAAGTTCCCTACTTTCTTTGTAGCCTTTGATACTGCCGAAGAAAGTCCTTTTTATAATGCAAATGGCAACATAACCAATATATACTCTAACTGGACTAATGTAATAGCATTACCTATGAAGCCCGGTATTGATTTTGATGCATTAATTTTTATACGAGAAACAACTCCATCGATTATATTAAAGTAATTAATTTAACCATATAAGTGATGTAAGTAAATATAAGCTGGTCTTTTCGGCAAAACTTAAATGAACTTACATCACTTATATGGTTCGAGAAATAGTTATTTTCTTTTTATAAAATATTACTTTAAATCATCAAATTCCAGATACAATTGTTTTGAAAGAGTAATAGAATAATTTGTTCCATTTGCATCAACCTGAATATCATTTCCAGCTACTCCAACTGGACTATTTTCAGATTTATTCACATTGATTAAACTATATTTTTCATTTTTTATAAGTGTAGTCAAATCTGTTTTTACTTCTAAAATCTGCTCAAAATCGGGTTTATTTGTAAGCTCATGAACCATAAATTGTTCTTTTGCATTACCAAAAATTATAAAATTAGTTGCACTTGACTTTACTTCATCTGGATTAAACTTTTTATAAAAAATCACTTGTTTGATAGATACCACAACATCCGAAGCTATTTTCTTCCCTCCTCTTTCAAAATGACCTCTGTAAATATTTGCTTTAAATAATCTCGGATTATTAATCATATCTGGCAAAACAAATTCTTCGGGCTCAATCATATAAGTGTTATAATCCGGGTTCTTTTCCTGATCTGCTACAAATAGTTTCTTTGTTTTACTATCCAATTCTAGTTCCAAAATAATTTGATAATTATGTGGAGAATGAAACATTGGTAAGTGTGAAGCATAATTTTTTTCTTTACCAAAAATCAGCATTCCATGTGTCGACGGTTTATCTGCACTACTATTATGATGTTGCGCATTTGACAATGTAATGAAAAAGAAAAAAAGCAATGAAATTGAATAAGATCTCATAATCTAAATTTAAAATATTTTTTGGCGAAGATAAAAAACACTCTAAAAAGTAATTGTTAACTAGTTGGTAAAAGATTCAATCATAAAAAAACGAGTTAAAATATTTTTATAAATATTTTAACTCGTTTGAGTTTATAAAATCACAACCGTTTTTATCTATTTAACTTCAGATAAACCACGTGTTAACCAACCTCTTTTATTTGCTGTAATAATTGCATAAGGAGTAATCCAGAATAAACCAAAGGTATAAAACACGCTATAAGAATATGCCCAGAATGACTCTGATACATTATGTCTTTTGGCATAAAATAAAGCCGAGAAACTAGATACAATCAATATACTTAAAAGCGTAGATCCTAAAAACAATAATGGATGTACTACTATAAAAAACAGCATAAATAACATGAATGGATATGCCATAACAATTTTAAGCGATTGATCTATAAATAATAACCTTGTACCAAATTTAGATCCTTTTCTAAAATCTTTAAAAACATATTGTGCCATCATTAAGTTCTCACGTACATTACTTCTTCCCCATCTGATGAACATTTTATATAAACCAGTATAATTTTCGGGTACGTTTGTTAATACGTATGAATTTCTTTGAAACAATACTTCATGTCCTTGTTTTAAGATCATGTTTGTCATTGCACGGTCTTCGCCAATGTCTGATGGTTGTCCCATAAAAGTTTGATCAATCCATTCCGGAAGACATGCAAATACGGCATCGCTACGATAAGCAGCTAAAGCTCCAGGAGTACAAAGTACAGATCCTAATACACTTTCGGCAGAACGCATGAATTCAAAACTCATTACGAAACTTACGTTTAACATTTTAGGAAGTATTGCTTTTTTATTATTTAAAACAAGTACATTTCCTGCAACGGCTCCACAATTTTTATTTGTAATAAACGGACTTACTAAATTTCTTACTGTATCTTTTTTTACTACTGAATCACTATCTACAGTAACAAAAATTTCTCCGTTACCAAGATTAAATCCACGGTGTAATGCATGACGTTTTCCTTGGTTTTTAGGCTGCTGATAGATAGATAAACGATCCCCTAATTTTACTTTTGCTTGTTGCATCCAGTACCAGGTATCATCTTTACTACCATCATCAATAGCAAGTATTTGCATTTTTTGCTCAGGATAATCGCTATCTGCTAAACTTACTAAAGTATCCCAAACCAGTTTACCTTCGTTGTAAGCAGGAACAATTATGGTACAAGTTGGCAATAACTCATCTGTAACAGATTCTATTGGTTTATATTTAAAATAAAGGAATAAATTAAATAGAAAAACACCCGTTTTAAAAAGAAAAAAGACTGTTGTTATAACCAAAAATGGATATCCCCACGTAGAATTTATTCTGTCTATATGAAATTGGTCAAAGTCTGATTGAAATTTATATACTAAGAAAGCACCAGCAATCATTAATAAAAAAGTACTGATAAGTACCATAATCCCTAACGGACTTGATGTTTCTTTTATCGCTTTTGCGAATGATTTATCGTTAATACGAAAAAAAGAACCTGTTAATGAATCTCCGCTATTACCTGTATTGCTGCTTGTAGAGAATAATTGTTTTGAAATTGTTTCAGTTTTCATGCTTGTATTACTATCGTTTTCTATATTAAGGCTTTTATCTAAATGCCATTCTTTTTCGTTTCTTGTTCTCGTTTGTAAAGAATGGACAAATCCCAATTTAGCAAGCCCCGTGCCATTGTCCTTTTAAATAGAAATTGAGGCGATTACGATAGTTTTTGTATACTAGCTGTGTATAATTAGTATACAACTTGTGTAAAAATTATACACATTGTATCCATTTTTATAAAAATAGAAGTCCGTTTTCACGAAAGAATCAGGAATAAAGCCTCTTGTATTTTGCAAAGATGATTATACGATTTTCATCTCATAATTGCTTGATAAAAGTACTGGGAGATATCCCAAAAAACTTTTTAAATTTTGCCCCAAAATAGGACGTATTTCCAAAATGCAATCTATCCGAAATTTGTAATATCGTTAGTTGTCTACCTTCAAGGAGTTCTTTTGCTCTATGCAATTTATTATTCATAAAGAACAAATTTGGCGTAGTTCCTGTTATTTCTTTAAAAAGAACTTTAAATTTTGATAGAGACATATTTGCATTAAAAGCCAGCTTTTTAATCGTGGGAAAATTACTTTCTACGTTATCCATTAAATACATTTGGCTAGAAATGATAGCATTAAAATCATTTCTATTAACTTCTTCGAGGATGATTCTTTTTTTTGATAATTTATTTAAATAGTTTGAAAGTAATAACTGAACACTTCCTTTTAGATTTAAATCAAATATTGCTCCTCCAACTTTTAGTTTGCGTAAATCGTTGAGAATATGATAACTCTCGTTGCTCATTCGGTCAAATTTTACAATTTCCCTATCTTCGTGATTCCTCTTTTTTTTAATACTATCAAAAGGTATATTATTCTTTTGAGCAAAAACTTGTAAGATATTTTTTTTTATAAAAACACAAAGCATATAAATTTTACTTCCTGCTTTAGCATAAAAATCTGATTGTAAGGCACCATCCATAATTAGTAAATTATATTTCCAAAGCCCTAAGTCATATACAATATCATCTTTTAAAATAGAAACTTCACCTTCTGTCAGATTATAATACATCGCAACGAAATCATCTTTTACATTCTTTTGGGTTACTTGAAAATCAATATTATGAACCACATCTACATAAAACGCAACAATACCTTCATTACATTCTAGAAAATAACAAGTTCCGGAATAATGACACTTCTTAGGAATAACTATAAAATTCCCTTCTATTTTAGCTCCAAGTTGCGCTGCAAAATGAGCAACCCAATCTAGATCTGCGCTACAAAAATGTTCAAATGTTTTCATAAAAACACCCGTTTTATAATTTAATTCATCTGAACAATTTAACCTCAACTATTTAATTTAAATAACAAATCAAAAAGAAACAATCGTACCAAAAGTGAATACTTAACTAAAACATCTAATATAAGCAATTGATTTTTCTTACATAATTTTCTAATGAAGAATACTCTGAATATTTATGATCCAGAAATAAAACCTTCTTAATAACAACTCTTTTTTATAAATTTAATATAGCCTGAAGGAGATTTTCCTGTATGTTTTATAAATGCCCTAAAACAAGTTGTTCTGGATTTAAATCCCGAATTCCAAGCCATTCCTTCAATAGTCAAATTATGATCAAAATTGTCTATAAAATAACTTACTCTTTTACTATTAATATAATCCTGAAAACGAAGATTGTATTGTGTATTAATCAAAATAGAAAGTTGATGTACAGGAATACTCGTTTTTTTAGCTAAATCACGAATAACAAGATTTCTATTCAAAAAAATCTTTTCTTTTATTACAACCTCGTTCAAAGCCAAAAGATATTCTTGCCTTTTCTGCTCATCAAATAAACTTAATGTTTGCAAAGTATTTTTTATAGATGTTTTTATAATCTTATTTTTATACTTCGCAAAAAGGAATAATCTATCAATAACTTTAGCACTATAAATCTGGAGTTTACGCATTATTTTTAATCAGCATTAAGAACTTTCTATTATTTATAACAAGGCATATATAATAACATACCTTAAATAAATAACCATACACAACTGTATCACAAACAAATACAGTTGCTTTTTTAGGCTCAGAAAATAAAATTACATTAGGAAGTAAAGGTCTAGAGTATTCTTTTATACATTGTTCACTAAAAAGCAATAATGTCTTGCGTTAAGCCATTTTTGATTTAAAACATAGGCAAAACTCAAAAAAATAAAGGCATAAAAAAGCTGTAATATTGCTTTACATTAGGAACTAGAAATACTAATCCTGAGCAATATAATGGAAAGGGAATTTAATAAAGAAGAAAATAAAAAGAAAACTAGTTAGCGGTTGTTAACGTTTTAATAAGCTCATCTAATTTACTACCGTGAATATTTTTGGCAAGAATGATTCCGTTTTTATCAATTAAAAAATTAAGCGGAATTGCTTGAATTTTATAGTTTAATACAACAGGAGAATCCCAAAGTTTTAAATCACTTACTTGTATCCATGGTTGTTTTATTTTTGCCATTGCGCCTAACCAAGCCTGTTTTTTAGAGTCTAAAGAAACACCATAAATCAAAAACTTATTAGGATATTTTTGGTACAATTTTATTAATTCAGGTTGTTCCTTAACACAAGGTCCACACCATGAAGCCCAAAAATCAACAAATACCAAAGAACCTCTTAAAGAGGAAAGAGTAACTACATTGCCTTTTGTATCCGGAAGATCTATATCTGGAATTATATCTCCTACATCAAGACCTTCGGTTTGTGCATTGATACTCGTAAATGAGCAAATTAAAAATGTAAGCGTAAAAAATAAATTCTTCATAGGTTATAATATTTTCAGGGCAATGAAACAAAACAGTCTATCTAAAAAGAAATAGCACGATTAATAATAGTAGGATCGTTTTTATTTCTTGTGGCGAATTTATAAATATTTTTTTCCTTAACCTACATTAAAAAGTTCCTTCGATTATTAATTACTATGATTAATAATCGAAGGAACTCAATACTTTTTAAAACTAAATTCATGGCTACATTATAAAACGAAATTATCATCTCAAATCTTAAAACAGCTTTTTTTGTTATTATAAAACTGACGTATTTAACATATAATTACGAACCAAAACCTTCTAATTTATTTTAGAAACACATTTTACCTTCATTTTGTAATCTATTATTACATTAAATAATAACGTAATACATTCTTTTACGGCTATTTAAATTGCAAAAAAAATCCATACATCTTTTATTACGTATGGATAGATTCTTTAAAAATCAGAAATCGATTATGGAGTTTCGGTTTTTGGAGCAACTGCATGGATTTCTTTCCAAACAATTCCGAGTTTCTCACTATTGTTTTTCCTTATTTTATTAGCGAGAGGAATATTATCTGATAATTTTAGTCCGTATGACGGAATCATCTCTTTTATTTTCTCTTGCCATTTTGGTGTCTTAAGTTCATTTTTAAAACATTTTTCTATTACCTTGAGCATAATCGAAACCGAGGTTGATGCTCCTGGCGATGCACCGAGTAAAGCAGCAACACTTCCGTCTGACGCTGTTACGACTTCGGTACCAAATTGTAAAATCCCCCTTTGTGTTGTATTGTCAATTTTTATAACCTGAACCCTTTGCCCAGCAATTTTTAAATCCCAATCTTCCATCTTAGCTTTAGGAAAATATTCCTGCAATGCCGCCAATCTTTGTTCGGGTGTAAGTACAACTTGTTCTACCAAATACTTTGTAAGCGGAACATTGTCAAGACCAGCTTCTAGCATAGGCCTTATATTATAGAAATTAAATGATGCAGGCAAATCTGCCCAAGTTCCGTTTTTAAGAAATTTGGATGAAAATCCTGCAAAAGGTCCAAATAAAAGTTCTTTTTTACCATCAATAACTCGCGTATCAAGATGCGGAACCGACATTGGTGGTGAACCTACCGAAGCTTTTCCATATACTTTGGCTTGATGCTGCGCTATTATTTTAGGATTATTACACACCAACCACTCCCCGCTTACAGGAAAACCTCCATAACCTTTTGCTTCAGGAATATGTGTTTTTTCTAGCAATGGTAGCGTTGCTCCTCCTGCTCCTATAAAAACAAACTTCGCATTAATGGTTTTGCTTATATTATTTTTTAAGTCTTTAATATACACTTTCCAAGTACCATCTTCATTCCTTTTAAAATTGGTTACTTCATGATTTACTTCCAACTTCATTTTTCCAGATTTCACAAGATTAGAAGTCAGCTCATTAGTAAGTGCTCCATAATTAACATCGGTTCCAATATCAATTTTTGTAGCAGCAACTTTTTGCGAAGGATCTCTTCCGTTCATTACAAGTGGAATCCAATTATTGATTTGTTTTTGATCATCAGAAAATTCCATTCCAGTAAAAAGCGGTTCTTTCTGCAATGCCAGGAATCTTTTCTTAAGGTATTTTACATTGTCTTCCCCTATCACAAAACTCATATGTGGCGTTGGATTAATGAAGGTTTTTGGTGGGCCAATTTTATTATTCCCTACCAAATACGACCAAAACTCTTTTGAAATTTCAAAGGATTCATTTATCTCAACCGCTTTATGAGTATCAATACTACCATCTTTTAGTTCAGGTGTATAGTTGAGTTCGCATAGTGCAGAATGTCCTGTTCCAGCATTATTCCATGCCGATGAACTTTCCAGACCTACAGCATCAAGCCTTTCGTAGGCAACCATGGTCATGTCTGGATCAAGCTCATTTAGCATATTTGCCAAAGTCACACTCATGATGCCACCACCAACCAAAACTACATCTACTGTTTCGCCTTCGCTACTTTTCTTATCAGCGCATGATCCTAATATTAGAATGCATAACAAACAGATGAAATTCTTTTTCATTTGCTACTGATTTCAATTAGAATATTTATAATTTTTGAAAAAGAGAATAAAAATAAAAACAGAATGAATCCCGAAAAAAAAGTAGATGCTGGCAAAATCCATCCCCCAATTCCTCGTGGAGTCGCAATAAGGTACACTGTCCCTATTAGTGTTACTAAACCAACAACATAAGCCAAAAACTGGAATATAGATGCTAGCGTTTTAAGTGTTTTTTGCTGTTTTAAAATGGTAATAGAAGTAGCTGTAGTCATAATTATTACATTTATAAGTTATTAATAATAAGATACTTAATCCCTATTAAAGATAAAAAAAATATCATTACCTCTAAAAATTAATAATGCTAGTCGCCTAATTACTAACTATTAGCCAAACCCTAATGTGTATATTTTACTTTTATAAAATTGAAGTTTTCTATTTTGTATTCACAAATTATCCATGAAATTTTGCTACTCTGGTGCTTTACGAAAATATATTTTTGAAAAAAAACAATCTAATATTGAAAATCAAATCCTTATCATTGTTTAAGAAATATGCTAAGTTTGTATCACAAGATTAAATATAAAAAGTAGTGCAATTAATGTAAAATACTTAATTAAACATTAGCAATAAAATTATAAAAATGAAACAAGCCATTATCAATACAACTATACATACTGGTGACGAAATAATAAATAACGGTGTCATTATTATCGAAAACGGAACGATTCTTTCTGTTCAAAAAGATATTCCAAATGATATTGAAACGATTGATTTACAAGGAAACCATATTGCGGCAGGATTTATCGATATTCAGATAAACGGTGGCGAAAAGCATTATTTTAGTCAGACTCCAACCGAAGAAACGATTCAGGATATATATGATTCAAGTCTTAAATACGGAACAACTCATGTGCTTCCGTGTTTAATATCATCATCTAACGAAACGATTCTTAAAGGAATTGAAGCTGTGCGTAGTTACAGAAAAAAGCATAACAATGGCGTAATCGGAATGCATCTGGAAGGTCCTTTTTTAAATCCTTTAAAACGTGGAGCACATAGTATTGACCAAGTACGTAAACCAACAAATTCTGAACTTGAAGAAATTATACGACATGGGAAAGATGTTATAAATGTAATCACGATTGCTCCAGAATGTTTTACCGATGAACAACTGAATATGTTATTAGAAAGCGGAATTACAATTTCGATAGGACATTCGACCATTACCCACAAAGAAGCACAGGTTTACTTTTCAAAAGGGATAAAACTCGTAACTCATTTATTTAATGCCATGACACAATTTGGTCATCGCGAACCTGGTTTAGTTGGAGCAACTCTCGAAAATGAAAATGTTTATGCACCCGTGATTCTGGATGGCGCACATTGTGATTATGCTGCAGCAAAATTGGCTTATAAACTAAAACAAGATAAATTCTTCTTAATTAGTGACGCTACATTTTTAGGTCGAAAAGTTTCTGATTTTAAATGGGATAATTTTGATGCACATCTGGAAAATGGTTTTTATAGAAACAACGATGGCAATCTTGCCGGAGCAGCAATATCAATGCAAGATGCAGTACAAAATGCCTATAATCATTTAGATGTTTCTGCAGATGAAGCTATAAAAATGGCAACTTCACACGTGGCAAATGCCATTGGTTTGGGAGATAAATTTGGGAAAATAAAAAATGGTTTCCCTGCTAGCTTTGTTCAATTCAATGCAGATTTATCGATAATAGAAACATTGAATTTTGATGCTGTTACGGTTATTTAACCGCAAAGAGCGCAATCCCGACCCTTCGGGATACGCAAAGTTCGCAAAGCTTTAAAATCTGTGGCTGAAAAAAGGAACGCAGATTACGCAGATTACGCAGATTCGCTATCGCGAAAACACGGATAAAACGGATTTTTAAAGTTAAAATTCTTTTAATCTGTGGCAAAAAAATTAATCGCAAAGGCTCGCAAAGTTTAATCAATAGCTTTGCGAGCCTTTGCGTTTTTTTCTTTGTGTACTTTGCGGTTAAATCGAATCGGATTAAAAAGTTGAGGATTAAGCAACAAAATAACCGCAAAGGACAAGTTTGTGGAAATTCGTGTAATCTGTGGCAAAAAACTTCCTCTCCTAGTCTAAACCTC
>NZ_NCWQ01000069.1:0-22359 GCF_002156885.1 Flavobacterium sp. AJR
GATTTAAAAAAATTCAAATCAATAAAAATTATTCACAATTTATCAAAAGAGAAAGGCATTGGAAGTATTCAAAAAATAAACAATAGTGTTTATTTCCAAACAAATAATCATTTTTATAAATATTCTAAAGAACAAGAAGTTTTCTATAAGGATAAAAAAATGACTGCCGTTTTTAAAGATATACCCGTAATAAATTCTCTTTATGAAGATTCAAAAGGAAATCTTTGGTACGTATTTAATGAATCTTTGGGAGAACTAGTTAAATCTCAAGATGGAAATTACAAAAATGTCGTTGCCCCATTTTCAAACTTAACAGGAAACTTAGTAACCAACTATCTTTCGGTTAACACTATTGATCCTCAAAATATTTTTATCGGATTAACAGATGGTCTGGCACATTATGATTCTCAATTAATAAATAACATTGTAACCAAACCAAACGTATTCATTCGAACTTTTACTTTTACGAATGATACCTTGACATTCGGAAATCAGAAGAAAATTTCGGAAAAATATCTAATTCCATATGCTTCAAATCATGTAAAATTCACTTTCTCATCTCCTACTTATGAGAATCTTGAAAATGTAGAATACTCTTATCAATTAGATCCTTTTGATGAAAAATGGAGCAATTGGTCAACAATTTCAGTAAAGGAATATACCAATTTAAGAGAAGGCAATTACAAAATGAGAGTTAAAGTGAGAAATAGTTACGGGATACAATCTGAGGTTGATGTCATCCCTTTTACCATTTCACCACCTTGGTACAGACATATTCTTGCTTATATATTTTATTTTATGCTTGTATTGGTTGCTATTTACTCTATCTCCTATCGCATAAAAATGAAAATTAGAAAAAATAAATATTACGAGACAATCGAACAACGAAGACTTTACTTAGAAAAAGAATCTAAAATAAGGCAAGAACAATATCAATTAGAAAAGGAAATTGAAAAATTAAAAAATGACAAATTACAAATAAAGATTCTCACTAAAGACAAAGAACTAGTTAACAACTCCTTACAAGTAGTAAAAAAGAACAAAATCCTAAACGGGATTATACATAAACTGAAAGAAATTGACATTGAAACATTTGACGAGTCTACTAAATTTCAATTCAACAAACTCAACAAAAGTATCGTTAAAGAAGTAAATACAGATAAGAGCTGGAAAGATTTAGAAAAGCATATAAAGAATGTCCATTTTGAATTCCTGAAACGCTTAAAAGAAAAATATCCTAAAATTTCGCCTAGAGAACTAGATTTAGCAACTTATTTATTGATGAATATGTCGACTAAAGAAATTGCAGAAATCATGAACATCTCAAATGGAGGAGTTGAACTTGCTCGTTATAGATTAAGAAAAAAACTAGAATTGAACAAAAAAGAAAACCTTATAGGATTCTTAATGAGTATTTAAACAAAAAACCATCCGATGATCGGATGGTTTTTTGTTATAGTTTAAAGATGTTTTTTAAATAAAATTTAAAACTCTTTCCAGAGCCATACCTCTAGACCCTTTAATAAGTATTGTTTGCTCATTAAAAGCTATAGTTCCTAAATAAGTAGCAAAAGCATCAAACGAATCAAAGAAATGGAAATTCTCTTTATCAGCTTTATGCTTAAAGAAAGAAGGTCCTATGAAATAACAATTTGTTTTATTTTCATTCAAAAGTGATGTTACAATAAACTTATGTTCATGATCACTTTCTGAACCAAGCTCAAACATATCTCCCAAAATCATGACTTTATTTTGCTTCTCTAATTGAATGAAATTCTCGATTGCAACAGCCATACTACTTGGGTTTGCATTGTATGCATCCAAAATAATTTCGTTGGTTCCCTTTACTAATAATTGCGAACGATTATTCTCGGGTATATAACTCTCTAAAGCCTCTTTTATAGCAGAATCTTCTATCTTAAAATACTTTCCTATTGCCAGTGCTGCACTTATGTTATTAGCATTATACAGTCCAATTAAATGCGAAGTAATAGTTTCATTGCCAAAACCTAAAACCACAAAAGGATTTGCTGTAATGGTGCTTATAACAACATCACCACTAGTATTTTTATATCCGAATGAAAATTTCTTTATCGCACTTGTTTTTTCTACCTGAATAGAATCATCCAGATTAACAAACGCAACTTTATCATGAGCAGAAAGATAAGTATACAATTCACTTTTCCCTTCTATAACTCCCAAAATCCCTCCAAAACCTTCAAGATGTGCTTTTCCAAAGTTCGTCACATATCCAAAATCCGGCTGAGCTAATTCGCATAAAAACTCTATTTCTTTTTTATGATTAGCTCCCATTTCTACAATTCCTATTTCAGTTTCTTTAGTAAACGTCAATAGCGTTAAAGGAACACCAATATGATTGTTTAAATTTCCAACAGTTGCTTTAGTATTGTACTTTTTAGAAAGCACAACATTAATCAGCTCCTTGGTTGTCGTTTTCCCATTACTTCCTGTTAAAGCAATAATAGGCAATTGTAAATAAGCACGATGAAATTTTGCTAATTCTTGTAATGCAATCAAACTGTTTTCAACCAAAATAGTTCTTTGATCAATAAAGTAAGATGCATTATCGATAACTACAAATAACGCTCCTTTTTGCAAAGCCTCTTCTGCGAATGTATTTGCATCAAAATTATCTCCTTTTATAGCAAAAAACATTGAATTTAATTCAATTTTACGAGTATCTGTCGAAACTGACTGGCATTGTAAAAACAAATTATGAATGTGAGCAATATCCATTTTAAAACAGATTTAAAACAATAAAAGCCCTAATCAAAGGGCTTTTATTACTATTATTAAATTTCTTAATTTCTAGGTGATTTTCTTTTTTCAGATTTAGGTCCTACTCTTGACATTGCACATCTGAAACCAATGTAATCAGTTGCCATATCTTGAGGGAAATATCTTCTTTGAGCTGGATCTAACCAATATGCTCTATCTCTCCAAGAACCTCCTTTGTAAACTCTAACATTATCATTTACTAAAGTTGTTCTTTTGCTAGACTTATCATATTTTCTAACCATGTTACCTAAACTATCTGTGGTGACATTATGCTTAGGAGAATTGTACATTGCTTGTTTTGCTTTATCAGCAGCTGTTTGCTCTTCTTCTGAAGCTCCGAAATCATAATATTTAGATGATTGCTTATCTCCATCTCTATAATTGATGTTATCACTTGTAGAGAAGTTTTGTCTCAAATAAGTCTCTTGCTCATCAACAGGAACTTGTGCAATATCTCCAGGGAAATTTCTTGCTACAATTTTACCATTGCTTAAAGTATCATATTTGATAGTTTCTTTAGTAACGATTTCTACTTTACCGTCTTTACCAATTTTATTCTTAGCATACAAGTTACCTCTAAAGTAGTTAAAGTCATTTGCTTCATTATCGATAAGAGGTCTGTAAACATCGGCAACCCATTCGGCTACGTTTCCAGCCATATCATACAATCCAAAATCGTTTGCAGGATATTTTTTTACTTCATTTGTAATATCTGCACCGTCATCAGACCATCCAGCTATACCTCCGTAATCTCCATTACCTTGTTTAAAGTTAGCCAATTGATCACCTCTTGTTGCTCTTTTTCCAGAACGAGTATAATCTCCAGACCAAGGGTATTTCTTTTGTCCTTTATAAATGTTGTATTCTCTTTGTCCAACATCTGCAGCAGCAGCATATTCCCACTCTGCCTCAGTTGGTAATCTATATTCTGGTAAGATAATTCCAGAAGAACGCTGTGCATAAACATTTTTAGGCTCTTCAGCAGCATCTCCTTTTTTAGTTCTTCTTACTTTTTTACCTTCTTTTAAAACAATTTCTTCGTTTCCTCCAAATGTAGATGTAGGAGCGATTAAATATGTTTCAGTATTAAAGTTGCTTTCAGCATTAACATCATCTGTTTTAGCACCTTTTTTAAGGTATCCATTTTTTTCAAGAACTGCTTCGTTTACACGGTTAGTTCTCCATTTACTAAACTCAACTGCTTGAATCCAGTTCACACCTACTACAGGGTAGTTAGCATATGCAGGATGTCTTAAGTAGTTATTGGTCATAGTTTCATTATAACCTAAACGATTTCTCCAAACTAAAGTATCTGGCGAAGCTCCTTCATATATATGTTTGTAATTTTCTTCTGTTGGTGGAAATACTTTTTTCAACCACTCAAGGTATTCTAAGTACATCATGTTAGTCACCTCAGTCTCATCCATATAAAAAGACTGTACGTGTTGTTGCGTTGGAGTATTGTTCCAATCATGCATTACATCATCCTGAACCTTACCCATGGTAAACGTTCCTCCTTCTACAAAAACTAATCCAGGTCCTGCTTGTTGTTTTTTGTTAGAAACATTTTGTGCCGTTCCATTAATACTATTAACGTCCCAACCCGTAGCTCTTGATGCACTCGAACTAGATTTTTTACTACAGCTAGCCATTCCCAGAACCAATGTCATAGATAACATTAACTGTAAGGCCATAATTTTGTTTACTTTCATACTCTTTAGTAGGTAATAATTTAGGTGCTGCAATATAATAATTAAAATTAATTCGCAACATCAATTATAAAACAATTATAAAAATTTCATGTACCTGATTCTTGTAAAATCATCTCACATAACTTGAACGCAAAAATATACTTTTTATTATTTACTATAACACTAAATACTATATTTTTACTTGGTATAATACAACTATATCATTTTTGTTAAAGCGCGCAATGAAAAAGACCTTATTAACCTGTTTTATCTTACTATATATCAGCTCTTTCGCACAGACGAAAGATGATGTTATTATAAATTGGCTCGATAAAAAAGACATGTATTTTGGAGAGTTTAAAGTCAATGCACCCCTGTTTTCGGGTAATAGCTACCACTTAAACTCCGACACAAAGACAATTTTTTACGCTTTAAACCTTACGCAATTCAATTATTCTGAGAACAGCACCGTCCAATTATCTAATATTGTTTACGAAACAATTTCTGAAAATGAACTGGGTGATTTAACATTAAAAAACATCCCAAAAACTATTAATGAAACGTTAAAAATCTCTTCTGCGAGAGGAATCAATCAAGCTTTACTAACCCTGTCACCAATAATCAATAACGGAACAGGATACAAAAGAGTAAAATCTTTTACCTATAATATAATAACCAATTCTCAAAACAATACTACCTCAAGAACATCATTAACCAGAAAGAATACAAACATCACCAATTCTGTTTTATCATCTGGAGATTGGTATCGATTTTACATTGAAAAATCCGGTGTATATAAAATCTCCAAAAGCTTCTTGCAAAATTTAAACTCAGATTTGACAAAAGTCAACCCAAAAAAGATAAAAATATTCGGAAATGGTGGTAGAATGCTCCCTTTATCCAACTCATCTTATTATCCTAATGACTTAACAGAAAATGCAATTCAGATCATTGGCGAAAATGACGGAAGTTTTGATAACGACGACTACATCTTATTCTATGCCGAAGGAGTCGATACTTGGAACGATGAAAGCAGAACCTATAGTAACTTATACGATAACAGATCATATTATTATATAACGACTCAGGGAGGTGACGGAAAAAGAATCACCCAAATGCAACCACCATCAGGAAGCAGTACCATAAACCTCTCAACATTTGATGACCATCAATACCACGAAAAAGACCTGATAAACATAACACATCTTGGTAGAGAATGGTATGGCGAATCTTTTGAAATCGACAACGAACAAGAGTTTGAGTTTAGCTTTCCAAATATCGACACTTCAGTTCCTGTAAAAATACAAGTCAAGACAGCTTCTGCTTCATACACAAACACATCTTTTAAAGTTGCTGCAAACGGACAAGATATAGCTACTACAAATTTTCCCGCAATAACACCCAATTCAGAAATTAAATTTTATACCGACTCATTACCTTCCAACAAAACATTTACAGGGGCCGATAACATTAAAATAAAACTTAACTACAATAATAGTGGTGTTCCCGGATCAAAGGGATATTTAGATCAAATTAAATTAATTGCTAAACGAAAACTACAAGGCTACGGAAAACAATTTCTTTTTCAATACGACTTAGCTAGTTCAAGCATCGGAATTGCCAGTTACGATATCACAAACTCAAGCAGCATTGCTCAAATTTGGGATGTCACTGACATATATAATGTAAGCACTATTGAAAACTCAAATCAAAACACAATAAGTTTTAAAGCACAATTAGGAGAAATAAGAAAATATGTAGCCCTCGATCCTTCCGACTACTACATCCCTTTTAAAGATAACAAAACCAAAATTCCTAACCAGAACTTAAAAGGAACTCTTTTAAAAAACAATCAAGGCGCTTTTCAAGACATTGATTATGTAATTATCGCTCCCTCTTTTTTAATAAATCAAGCCGAAAGACTAGCATCTTTCCACAGATCTCATTCTAACTTAAGCGTAAAAGTAATTTCAACTGAATCTATCTACCAGGAATTCTCATCTGGAAAACAAGATATAGCCGCCATCAGAAACTGCATTAAATACATATATGACAATGCCTCTACTCCTGATAAAAGAATTAAATACGTCAATCTTTTTGGAGATGCTTCTTTCGATTATAAAAACAGAATCAATAATAACGGAAACATTGTACCTATATATTACTCCTTAAGAAGTAATAGTACAGGAGAAGCTTCATTTGCATCTGATGATTTTTATGGATTAATGGATAATGACGAAGGCAATGTAGTTTCTTTTTTTGGAGGAATAGATCTCGCAGTAGGAAGAATGCTTATTAATGACACTAAACAAGCTGACGAAATGGTTAATAAAGTACTAGAATACCATGACATTAAATCTTACGGAAACTGGAAAAATAACTTCGTACTAGTTGCAGATGATTCCGATAAAGCTTCGGATGCTACATTACAAAGCCGACAAAATAAATTAGCCGATGTTATAGGTACCGAAAAACCTTTTTTCAATATTGATAAAATCCTCTTAGATTCCTATACCCAAGAAGCTTCGGCAGGAGGATCAAGATATCCCAAAGCACGAACTGATTTATTTGATGCTTTCGAAAAAGGCGCGCTCGTTTTTAACTATCTAGGACATGGCGGTGAAGATGGATTAGCAGGCGAACGTATTTGGAGCAAAGCTGATGGGCAAAATCTAAACAATCAATACAAGTATCCATTATTTATAACCATAACCTGCGAGTTCTCAAGATTTGATGATCCAACAAGACCTACTGCTGGTGAATATACATATTGGAATCCTAAGGGAGGCGCTATCGCTATGCTTACAACTATAAGATCCATCGGACAATTTAGCGCTGAAAACTTCAATGACATTTTATCAAAAAACTTATTGTCATACGGATCCAACCAATACACAACCATTTCCGAATCATTACGACTATCCAAAAATAGCAACCCAAGCTCTTCTAGCAATGTTATTGTATATATAGGCGATCCAGCTTTAATGCTTGCTATCCCAAAACCAAAAGTAAAACTAACCAAAGTAAACGATGTCGTTATCTCCCAACCAATTGATGATTTAAAATCGCTGTCAAAAATTAAATTATCCGGAGAAATAACAGATGAAAACAATAATTTATTAACAAACTATAATGGTGAATTAACTACTGCGATATTTGATAAATTAATTATATCTTCGACACTCAATAATGATGGCTTTAGTCCCCCAATGCAATTTAACACTTTGGGAGAAACTATTTTTAGAGGAAGTGCATCAGTAACCAATGGTTTATTTGAGTTTAGTTTTGTAGTACCAAGAGACATCCGAATCCCTGTAGGAAACGGAAGAATTAGCTTTTACGCCAAAAAACAACAACTTCTTGAGAACCAAACGGGTTATGATACAACAATAAAAATAGGTGGAATAAACGAAAATGCACCTCAAGACAATAATAGTCCAAAAGTGCAGTTATATATGAACGATGAAACATTTGTATCAGGAGGGGTTACAAATGAATCTCCTTTTTTACTTGCAAATCTTGAAGATGAAAACGGGATAAATACCGCAAGTGGAATAGGACATGACATAGTTGCAATTTTAGACGGAGACGTTAGTAATCCTTATATATTAAACGATTATTATCAAACCAAGTTAGACGATTACACGCATGGAACATTACGTTTTCCATTCCGTAATTTAGCAGTAGGATTGCACACCGTTTCGGTTACAGCATGGGATGTATACAACAACCCCGTTACAACCGAAATTCAATTTATTGTTTCAGGTGATGATTCAATAACATTAACGCATGTTTTAAATTATCCGAATCCGTTCACAACCTATACTGAGTTTTGGTTTTCACACAACAAACCTTATGAACCCTTAGAAGTTCAAGTACAAGTAATGACAATTACTGGAAAGGTTGTTTGGACAAAAAATCAAATTATTACTACCGAAGGTTTTTTATCTCGGGACATAACTTGGAATGGAAGAGACGATTTTGGCGATCGAATTGGCAAAGGTGTTTATATTTATAAACTAACTGTAAAATCGAACACAACAAATAAAAAAGCAGAAAAAATTGAAAAACTTGTCATACTTTAATTAAATATTATATTTGTTTACTATTTTAAAACCTAGATGAAAAAACCTACCCTCATTTTAATTTGCCTTTTTGTCGTTTCATTAGCAAAGGCACAAGAAAGAACTATTACAACTGCAGTACCTTTTTTATTAGTAGCTGCCGACGCTAGAGCAGCAGGTATGGCCGACCAAGGTGTCGCCACATCTGTAGATGCATTCTCTCAACAATGGAATCCCGCAAAATACGCCTTCTCCGAAGACAAACAAGGGTTTTCTGTTAGTTACACTCCGTATCTTACCGATTTGGTAAATGATGTCTCTTTAGGACAAATAACCTATTATAACAAAATAAACGACCGAAATGCATTTGCAGCAAGTTTCCGTTATTTTGGATTTGGTGATATCGAATTAAGAAGAACCGATAGTCCTGATGAGCCAGTAAACATTGTATCGCCTAACGAACTAGCTTTTGACGGTTCTTACTCACTAAAGCTTAGCGAAAAATTCTCGATGGCTGTAGCAGGAAGGTACATACGTTCCAACCTAAAAATAGCTTCTGAAGAAATAGATGCTAAACCTGCAAGTTCATTTGCAGTAGATGTAGCTGGTTTTTATCAATCTGAAGAAATTGCTTATAACAGCTTTAACGGAAGATGGAGAGGTGGTTTTAATATTCAGAATTTAGGACCTAAGATGAAATATGATAGTGATGAACTCAATGCTAACTTCCTACCAGCTAATTTAAAAGTAGGTGGAGGATTTGATTTTATCCTAGACGATTACAACAAACTAGCAGTAGGCGTAGAATTTAGTAAATTATTAGTTCCTACACCTCAAGATCCAGATTTAGATGGCGATGGTACAGTTACTCTGCAAGAAAGAATGCAAAACAATGAAGACTACCGATCAATAGGTTGGGTATCTGGAATTTTCCAATCTTTTGGTGATGCTCCAGGTGGTTTTAGCGAAGAGTTAAAAGAGATTACTTATAGTATTGGTGCCGAATATATGTACCAAGATGCATTTGCATTCCGATTAGGATATTTTCATGAAAGCCCAGAAAAAGGAGCTAGAAAATTCTTTTCTTTAGGAGCAGGTTTCAAGTACAATGTAGTAAAAGTAGATGTTTCGTATTTATTCTCTACTTCAAACGTAAAAAATCCATTAGAAAACACACTTCGTTTCTCACTAACCTTTAACTTTGGCGACAAATACGAAGTATATTAATAAATAAAATTCACAATTATAACAATCCAAATTTCACCTTCGTGAAATTTGGATTTTTTTTCCTAAATACATAATGAAAGAAATATCTATTACAACGCAATTTTCTGTTTTTGAATCTATCGAAGAACTTTCAAAAGACACTCAAGACTTAATGAACGAAGCAATCGCTATTCGCAAAAAAGCATACGCCCCTTATTCTAAATTTAGAGTTGGAGCTGCATTACTTTTAGATAATGGCAAAATTGTTTTAGGTTCTAATCAAGAAAACGCAGCTTATCCATCAGGACTTTGTGCAGAACGAGTAGCAATTTATCATGCAGGAGCAATTTATCCTGATGCCAAAATTTTAAAAATTGCCATTACTGCAGCTTCAGATACGAATCAAACAAAAGCTCCAATCCCTCCTTGTGGATCTTGCAGACAATCAATTGCAGAATATGAAATAAAACAAGAGACCCCTATCGAAATTTATTTCATGGGAGAAATAGGTGTAATTTATCAATCAGCATCCCTAAAAAATTTACTTCCATTCATGTTTGATAAAAAGTTCTTGTAAAAAAAACCAAAAATTAGCTTTTAAATTTTACTTCTTAGTAGGAATGTCTTATTTTTGCATCCCGACCCTTCGGGCGCAAATTTGTGGGAGGAAACTATTTTGCGTTATAGGCAACAATTGATAACAGAAACACTTTAGCAAAAGAAAGAATTCAGATGAAAGAAGTTACAAAAGAGGTATATTTAAAGTGGTATGAAGACATGCTACTTTGGAGAAAGTTTGAAGACAAACTAGCAGCATTGTACATCCAACAGAAAGTAAGAGGTTTTCTTCACCTATACAATGGTCAAGAAGCTGTACTAGCTGGTGCATTGCATGTCATGGATTTGACAAAAGATAAAATGATAACTGCATACAGAAACCACGTACAACCAATTGGTATGGGTGTGGACCCAAAACGTGTAATGGCTGAACTTTTAGGAAAAGCAACAGGAACATCTAAAGGAATGGGTGGATCTATGCACATTTTCTCAAAAGAACACCGTTTTTACGGAGGTCACGGAATTGTAGGTGGACAAATTCCTGTAGGAGCTGGTTTAGCTTTTGCAGATAAATATTTTGAAACAGGTGGTGTAACTATGACCTATTTTGGTGATGGTGCAGCAAGACAAGGTTCTTTACACGAAGCCTTTAATATGGCTATGTTATGGAAACTTCCAGTTGTATTTATTGTTGAAAACAATGGATATGCAATGGGAACTTCTGTAGAGAGAACCGCAAATCATACTGATATCTGGAAACTTGGTTTAGGTTACGAAATGCCTTGTGGACCAGTTGACGGAATGAATCCAGTGAAAGTTGCTGAAGCTATGTACGAAGCTGTTGAAAGAGCTCGTCGTGGTGATGGTCCAACATTCCTAGAAATGAAAACATACCGTTACAGAGGACACTCAATGTCTGATGCACAATTATATCGTTCTAAAGAAGAAGTAGAAGAATACAAAAAGATTGACCCAATTACACAAGTTCTTGATGTAATAAAAGATCAAAAATTTGCTACTGAAGAAGAAATTGAAGAAATTGACCAAAGAGTAAAAGACTTGGTTGAAGAGTGTGTGAAATTTGCTGAAGAATCTCCATATCCGGAATTACAACAACTTTACGATGTAGTATACGCACAAGAAGACTATCCATTTACACCTCATAAACTATAAATCATGGCGATAAAAGTAACAATGCCTCGTTTGAGCGATACTATGACGGAAGGAACGGTAGCAACTTGGCTTAAAAAAGTAGGAGACAAAATTAGCGAAGGAGATATCCTTGCTGAAATTGAAACTGACAAAGCAACAATGGAATTTGAGTCTTTCAATGAAGGAACTCTTTTATATATAGGAATACCTGCTGGAGAAACTGCTCCAGTAGATTCATTATTAGCAATTATAGGAAACGAAGGCGAAGATGTTACAGCATTAATCGCTGGAGGAGACGCTCCTGCTGCAGCTCCGAAAGCTGAAGCTGCAACTCCAGAAGCAAAAACAGAAGCACCTGCTCCAGCAAAAGCTGCAACTGAATTGCCAAAAGGTGTTGTTGTAGTAACTATGCCTAGATTAAGTGATACTATGACTGAAGGTACAGTTGCAACTTGGCTTAAAAAAGTTGGTGATGCTGTTGCTGAAGGTGATATTCTTGCTGAAATCGAAACTGACAAAGCAACAATGGAATTTGAGTCTTTCAACGAAGGAACATTATTATACATTGGTATTCAAGAAGGAAACACAGCTCCTGTTGATAGTTTATTAGCTATCATCGGACCTGCTGGAACTGATATTTCTGGTATTGCCGAAAACTATACTGCTGGTGGTGCTCCTGCAAAAGCAACAGAAGAAACTAAAGCAGCTCCTGCGCAAGAAACAGCAGAAACTGTTGAAGTAGTTAGCGACGGAAAAAGAATTTTAGCTTCACCTTTAGCAAAGAAAATTGCTTCAGATAAAGGAATCCAATTATCTCAAGTAAAAGGATCTGGTGAAAACGGACGTATCGTAAAAAGCGATATCGAAAACTTTACACCTGCTGCCGCTGCAACAGCTACACAACCAGCTGCAACTGCACCTGCTGCTAAAACTCCTGAAGTTACTGCTACTGCACCAAAAGTTTTTGTTCCTGCTGGTGAAGTTTTCACAGAAGAGATCAAAAACTCGCAAATGCGAAAAATCATTGCTAAACGTTTAGCAGAATCATTGTTTACAGCTCCTCACTATAACTTAGTGATTGAAGTAAGCATGGACGAAGCAATGACATCTAGAGCTACAATAAATAGCGTTCCAGATACAAAAGTATCTTTTAACGATATGATAATCAAAGCTTGTGCTTTGGCATTGAAAAAACACCCAAAAATTAATTCACAGTGGAAAGAAGATGCTATCATCATCAACCACCATGTAAATATTGGTGTTGCTGTAGCAGTTGAAGACGGATTAGTAGTTCCTGTATTGAAATTTACAGATGCTATGAGTTTATCTCAAATTGGCGCTAGCGTGAGAGATCTTGCTGGAAGAGCTAAAAACAAAAAACTTGGACCACAAGAAATGGAAGGAAGTACTTTTACAGTATCTAACCTTGGAATGTTTGGTATTACTGAATTTAATTCTATCATAAACCAACCAAACTCTGCCATCCTTTCTGTAGGTGCAATTGTAGAGAAACCAGTAGTTAAAAACGGTCAGATTGTAGTAGGAAACACAATGATGTTATCATTAGCGTGTGACCACAGAACAATTGACGGTGCAACTGGAGCTCAATTTTTACAAACATTAAAACAATACATCGAAAGCCCAGTTACAATGTTGGCATAATTTTAATGTCAGCCTGAGCATCCCAATCCCGAAACTTCGGGACGGAAGATGGTTATTTATAATAAAATCCCGTTTTGTTTATTCAAAACGGGATTTTTTGTTTAATTTTCCTCCACTAATTCAATTCTTCATAAAATGAAAAAACTAATCCTTGCCACTTTATTCCTGACCGTAATTGCCTGTCAGAAAAAGGAACAAACAGAAAAAGTAGCTGTTGTTACAGATGAACACAGTTATTCTAAACCTGAACTTGCTGTTGTAAAACACTTAGATCTTGACATTAAAGTTGATTTTGAGACACAATCCATTACAGGAAAAGCATCTTGGGAAATCGACAATGTTAGCAAAGGCAACGAGATTATCTTTGACGAAAACACCCTTAACATCACTAAAGTAACTCTAGGTGATGATGAAAAAGAAACCAAATTTAAGCTAGGCAAAGAAGTTGAATTCCACGGAAAACCTCTTCATATTACAATTGAACCAAATACAACCAAAGTAAATATTTACTACAGCACAAGCAAAGATGCTGTAGCTTTACAATGGTTAACCCCAGCACAAACGGCAGACAAAAAGAAGCCTTTCCTTTTCTCTCAAGGAGAAAGTGTTTGGTCTCGTACCTGGATTCCGTGTCAAGACTCTCCATCAATTCGATTTACTTATAATGCAAAAGTTACTGTTCCTAAAGACTTAATGGCAGTAATGAGCGCTGTTAACCCACAAAAGAAAAACGATACTGGAGTTTATACTTTTAAACAAGACAAAGCAATACCATCTTATTTAATGGCAATTGCAGTTGGAGACATCGAATTTCAATCAATCGATGATAGAACAGGTGTTTACGCAGAACCATCAATGCTAAAAAAATCAGCTTGGGAATTTGCTGAGCTTGGAAAAATGGTAGTTGCTGCCGAAAAACTTTACGGCCCTTACCGTTGGGGACGTTATGATGTATTAGTTTTACCACCAAGTTTCCCTTATGGCGGAATGGAAAATCCTAATTTAACTTTCCTAACTCCTGGTGTCATTGCTGGAGACCGTTCATTAACCAGCTTATTAGCGCATGAATTAGGACATAGCTGGAGCGGAAACTTAGTAACCAATGCAACATGGGATGATATTTGGTTAAACGAAGGTTTCACCACTTATGTAGAACATAGAATTGGCGAAGCAATCTTTGGTGAAAAAGAATTTGAAATGCAAAACGTTATCATCCGCAAAGAATTAGTTGATAATGTAGCTGAATATGGAGATACAAATCCCGATACAAGATTAAAAGTAAGCCTTACAGGAAGAAATCCTGATGACGGAATCAGCATGATTCCTTATGTAAAAGGATATGCTTTTTTAAGAGTTATTGAAAATGCCGTTGGACGTGAAAAATTTGACGTTTTCATTAAAAACTATTTTGATGCACATGCTTTTAAATCTATTACAACAGATGATTTCATTAAATACTACAATGAAAACCTTATAAAAGGAGACAAAGCACTTGCTGATAAAATAAAAGCCGAAGATTGGATTTACAAACCTGGAATTCCATCAAATATTACTCCAGTAAGTTCTGCTGATTTTGATGCAATTGATAAAATCCAAAAAAGCTGGAGAGAAACTGGAGTTAAAGGATTAAGTGAAAAAATTACAACAACTGCAGAAAAACAGCATTTTATAGATAATCTACCAACAGACATCACTGCAAAAGAAATGGAAGCACTTGATGGTGAATTCAACTTTACAAAAGGCGGTAATTTCGTTATCAAACGTCAATGGTTTATTCCATCGATTCGCTATAAATACACGGCTGCTAATCCTGCGATTGAACAATTTTTGATTTCAAGCAGCAGAACCGGATCGGTAATGATGCTTTATAAAGAAATGGCAAAAACTCCGGAAGGAAAAGTTTGGGCAAAACAAATTTTTGACAAAGCTAAATCTGGTTATCACGCAACAACCGCTCAAGCTGTTGAAGGTGTTTTAAAATAGTATTCAGTTTCAGTTTACAGTCGCAGTCACAGTTTTCAGCTTACAATCTGACCGAAGACTGCGACTGAAAACTGCAAAGCAAAAAATCCCCAGTTACACCTTGTAATCGGGGATTTTTTTATTCTTATTTGTCATTCCTGACCTAATAAACGAAAAACATTCTTATGAAAACAATTCCCCTAGCCCCGATAGAAGTGGAAATCCTTTTGTTTTTTTCTTTAAAAAGCAAAAGATTGTAACGAATAGCGGGATTAGCTCCTAAAAAAACACCTCAGGGAAAATTGTCCATCACATAGCGTAAATCCTCCATGTTCTAAAATCTGTAATCGTAGCACCTTTGTAATGTCTAAAGACAACAACAAATAAATAACATAAAAATTAAATAAGATGACACGATTAAGAGCATTAAACCCAGAAGAAGTAACAGGAAAAACTAAAGATTTATTCAACGCTGTACAGGCAAAGTTAGGAGTTGTTCCGAATATGATGAGAACAATGGGAAATTCTCCAGCAGTTCTTGAAGGATATTTAAATTTAAGCGGCGCGCTAAGCCACGGAAAATTAGGCACAAAAACAGGAGAATTAATCGCCTTAGCAGTTTCAGAAAGTAATTCATGTGATTACTGCTTAGCAGCCCATACCTTTATTGGAGAAAAACTGGTAAAAGCGGATCCAGCTGTTTTGCAAGCAGCAAGAACAGGAAACTCAACCGATGCTAAAATCGAAGCCGTTTTACAATTTGCTAAAACATTAATCAGCAAAAATGGCTTAGTAAATGACGAAGATGTAAACAAAGCAAAAAATGCAGGTGTTACTGATGCCGAAATTGCTGAAACAGTTGGACATGTAGCTTTAAATGTTTTAACAAACTACTTTAACAATACTGCAAATACAGAAATTGATTTTCCAGCAATATCAAGTTTAAATTAATAAAACCAATTCAAGTAAAAACACTTTATAAAGATAGTTGTGAATTATTTTCATGACTATCTTTATATTTTCAAAACAAAAGAAATCATGAGTACTCAGAATGTTTTCACTTTAATTAATCCGCAAAATGGTAATTTAGCTTTTAAGTTACTCCCTTTTGATAACAATAGTCATTTTGACCATTTGCAACGCAATAATTATTTCTCATTAATATGGGTAACCAAAGGAAAAGGGAAAGTAAAAGCTGATTTTGCCGAACATCATTTTGAAGAAAATTCACTCCTTGCCTTTTCTCCTTATCAACCTTTTATGCTCTGCGTGAGTGAACCAATTGAAGGAATCGCAATTCATTTTCATCCAGATTTCTATTGTATTCACATGCACCAAAAAGAAGTTTCTTGTAATGGTATTTTATTCAACAATGTTTATCAACCACCTTTTACAATAATTACAGAACAGGCTGCAGCAACTTTTACAATGGTTTTAGAACAAATGAAAACCGAAATTCAAAATGCTGAATTGGCACAATATGAATTATTGATTTCCTATTTAAAAATATTTTTAATTACTGCTTCCCGATTAAAAAATGAACAATTAGAAAAAATGAAATCAGTTCCTAACTCTAAAGAACCATTTATTCTTCAGAATCTGAAAGATGCCATTGAACTAAATTTTAAAACTAAACATTCAGCAGGAAATTATGCCGAATTACTGAATATCTCCCCAAAAGCTCTGGCAAAATTATCTAAGACTTACTTCAATAAAACATTAACTGATTTAATTGCCGAAAGAATAATAATCGAAGCCAAAAGGGAATTGTACATGACCAACAAAACAGTCAAAGAAATTGCATATGAATTAGGTTATGAAGACGAACATTACTTTAGTCGATTTTTTAAAACCAATGCTGATGTTTCGCCTCAAATTTATAGAGAAACAGTAGGTTTTGGAAAAATGGAGGCTTAATTTTTATTTTTTGCCTCAATCCATTTAGACATATATTTTGTACTTCTCATAGTATGAAATTGCAACATACTCCCTATAAAATTATTATTACGATGTGATTGCAAATTAGATTGCAAATAGAAAATCATTTCCATAAAATTCGTTGCAAAATTATCTTTCAAATAACGAGTATTAATAATTTCAACTCCTTTAATTTGAGCCTCGTTCCAAAGATTCTTATTTTGATATAATTCGACAGCTGCTTTAATAAAACCTTCAGCATCATCAACAATAAAACCATTCCAAGGCAAATCACCATTCATCGCTTCCGCTCCTATTGTTGTGGTTACACTTGGTGTTCCGCATTGCATTGCTTCAACCAGTTTCCCTTTTAGACCTGCACCAAAACGTATTGGTGCCAATACTATTCGTGATTTCTGCACTACTTCCTGAGCATCAACAGCTCGCCCCATAATATAAAAACCAGATTTAGGATGATGCAATTGTAAAACTTTTTGTGAAGGGTAAGCTCCATATATATTTAAAACAGTATCTGGTAATTGTTTTTTTATCAAAGGCCAAATTACTTCTTTCAGATATTGAACGGTGTTCCAATTAGGTTCATGCAAAAAATTACCGATAAAAATAAAATCAGTCCTTTCTTCAAAAGAAGGTAATTCTTTTAATACACCTTCAGAAATTGGATTTAATAAAAAAGGCAAATAATATAATAAAGTAGTATCAATTTTAAATACTGATTCTAATAACTCCATCTCAAACTCAGAAATCATCAAAGACAAATCACAACGCAAAATACTCGCTATTTCCCTCTTTGCTACTTCTTCTGAAAATAAATCGCTAACTATAAATTTTCTATTTTCTTTGAATGCTTTTTGACGAGCTTGGCGCAAACAGTGCAAATCCTCAGTATCTAAAATACGTAATGCATTAGGGCAATTTTCAGCCACACGCCAACCAAACTGCTCTTCAATCATAAACCGATCAAACAAAACAATAGATGGATTCAGTTCTTTTATAAAATCGTCAAAACTAGAACAATTTAAAACAATCGATTTCTTTTCGATTCCTAATGCCCGCAAATCTATCATAAAGTCACTATCCAAAGCTGGGCTAGCAAATGTGATTTCAAATCCTTGTTCTTGAAAAATTGAAATCAATTGCATCATTCTCTCCCCTGCAGCCGATGAATTAGGCTCAGGCCATACAAAACCAATTATTAAAAGCTTTTTAAGCTCACTCATATCCTATTTTATTTCTACTACAAAATAATACTATTTAAGCGGCAATATCATCATTAAACCCAAAAATCGGGAATAAAACACTAATTTTGTAGGTTATAAATCAAATATCATGTTAGGATTAAAATTAGCTACAGACCCACGTTGGGTAAACATAGTCGAATCGAATATCGAAGAAATTCTTACCGACCATGCGTGGTGTGAGCAAAAAGCGGCTTCAAACGCAATTAGTTTAGTAACATACAATTCAGAATTAGAGGAATTAGTAACCGAAATGCTAATTATTGCCAGAGAAGAGTTAGAGCATTTACAAATGGTACATGACATTATCAAGAAAAGAGGTTTGACACTTGGTCGCGAAAGAAAAGACCATTATGTAAATGAGCTTTTTAAATTCATGAAAAAAGATGGCAGTAGAAAAGATGCCCTTTGTGACCGCCTATTATTTTCGGCTATGATTGAAGCTAGAAGTTGTGAACGTTTTAAAGTCCTTTCTGAAAACATAAAAGACCAAGAATTGGCAACATTTTATCGTGATTTAATGATTTCGGAAGCAGGACATTATACTACTTTTTTAGGATTTGCCCGAAAATATACAGATAATATAGACATTGATAAACGTTGGAAAGAATGGATTGAATATGAAGGTTCTATCATTACCAATTATGGAAAAAGCGAAACTGTACACGGATAAAACTAACTAATAATCATACTTATGGCAAAAGGGAATATAAAATCCATTTTATATAGAATAGTAAAATATATTGGAATAGTGCTAGTCGTTATTTTAGCGCTACTTTTTATAACGCCTTATGTTTTTTCGGATAAAATAAAAGAAGAGATAAAGAAAACAGCAAATAAAAAACTTAATGCCGAATTAAATTATTCTGATGCTAATATCTCCTTCTTTCATCATTTTCCATCATTAACTTTAACTTTAAATGATTTAAAACTAAATGGATCTGCTCCATTCGAGAAAGAGAATTTTGTTACGGCAAAAGAGGTTTCCTTTGGAATAAATATTAGCAGTTTAATATTTGGCAAAACGGTAAGTATCGATCAAATTTACTTATCAGATTCATTTATCAATGTAAAAGTTAATAAAAATGGTGAAGCAAATTATAACGTTTACAAATCGTCATCAGTCGAAGCTGAAAAAGCAACAGACAGCAGCGATACTTCTTTAAAGTTAGAAAAAATTGAAATCTTAAATAGCAAAATTATTTATGATGATAAGTCAACCAATGTACATCTAGATGTTTTTGGTTTTAATTATTCTGGAAAAGGAGATTTAAGCAAAGATATTTTCGATTTATATTCAAAAGCTAAAATCGAAAAACTTAACATCTTATATGAGAATGAACCGTACTTAATGAATAAAAAGGTTGACGCCGATTTAATCACTAAAGTAAATGTAAACTCTTTATCATTCTTTTTCGAACAAAATAACTTAAAAATAAACCAGTTAATCGTTGATTTTAAAGGGAAATTTGACTTCTTAAAAGACGGTTATAATATCGATTTTGTAATAAAATCGAATAATAGCCAATTACATGATGTATTTACAGCATTTCCTCCAAAATTTATCACTTGGTTATCAAAAACTGATTTAAAAGGAAACACCAATTTATTGCTTACGCTAAAAGGAAAATACATTGCTTCTCAAAATATAGCGCCAGATTTAAACTTAGATTTAAAAATAAATGATGGATATGTAAACTATAATAAAAGTTCATTCCCTATTTCAAATTTGAATCTGGATATAAATACAAAACTACCTTCATTAAATCCAGATCTATTAATTGTTGACGGAAAGAATTTAGCTTTGAATATTAATAAAGATTATTTAAAATCTAAATTCTATGTAAAAGGAGTTGACACTCCAGACTTGAATATAGATTTAAGCAGTCAGATAGATTTAGAGAAACTAACTCAGGCATTTGGAATACCTGATATTGAGTTAAAAGGAAATCTTATTGGAGATATTAAAGCAAAAGGGATTTTTGATTTAAAAAACAAACTCTTTCCCGTAACTTCTGGAACTATTAATTTCAAAAATGGATATTTAAAAACAAAATATTATCCAAACCCAATAACAGACATAACAATTGTTTCTGAGATTAAAAATCAGAAAGGAACTTTTGATGATTTAAAAGTAAAATTATCACCTGCACAAATAACATTTGAGGGGAAACCTTTTTATATAGATGCTGACTTATATAATTTTAATGATCTTACTTATGATGTGAAAGCCAAAGGAGAACTAGACATAAGCAAAATATATAGAGTATTTTCTCAAAAAGGGTTAGATTTAGATGGTTCAATTAAAGCTGATTTAGTTTTAAAAGGCAAACAAAGTGATGCCGAAAAAGGAAATTATAGTAAACTCCATAATAAAGGAACGCTAGAAATTAAAAACATCGGAATAGTTTCTGAATACCTTCCTAAAAAGTTCATTATTAAAGAAGGTATTTTTAAAATAAACCAAGACAAAATGTTCTTCAAAAACTTTTTGTCAACATACGGTCAATCAGATTTTAAAATGAATGGTTATTTACAAAATGTCATCAATTTTGCAACAACCAAAACGGGTGTTTTAAAAGGTTCTTTTGTCATAAATTCAAGATACATCAATGCTGATGAATTTATGTCGACAACTACTATTGAAACAAATAGTACGGCAACAACATCTAATACAAGTTCTGAAACTCCAAAAACTGAAGTAGTACAAACTGGTGTAATTATAATTCCAAAGAATTTTAATTTACAATTTCAGGCAAATGCACAGAAGGTAAACTTTAATAAACTTACTTTAAATAATGCCAAAGGAAATCTCAAGATGAACAAAGGTATTCTTACCATGCAGAATACAGGTTTTAATTTAATAGGTTGTGAAGTTGCTATGGACGCAACATACCAAGCTCTAACAATGAAAAAAGCTTTATTCGACTATACTATTAAAGCAACAGATTTTGACGTTAAAAAAGCTTATAATGAAATTGAGATATTTAGAAAAATGGCTAGTGCAGCTGAAAAAGCACAAGGAACAGTTTCTTTAGATTATAAATTAAAAGGAAGGCTTAATGCCAATATGGAACCAGTTTATCCATCATTAGTTGGTGAAGGAGTTGTCTCTGTAAAAGACATAAAATTGTATGGCATGAAAATGTTTAATGCTGTAAGTAAAACAACGAGTCATGAGGGAATAAAAAATCCTGAAATTTCAAAAGTAGATATCAAGAGTAGTATTAAAAACAATATAATTACTCTGGAACGATTCAAATTTAAATTTGCAGGTTTTAGACCAAGAATAGAAGGAACAACTAGTTTAGATGGGAAATTAAACATAAAAATGAGGCTAGGCTTACCTCCATTAGGAATTTTAGGAGTTCCGTTAATAATAACAGGAAACAAAGACAATCCTAAAATAAAAATTGGACGAAAATCAGATGATTTAGAAGAAACTCAAGATACCGAAGATTAATCTAAACTTTATCAATGTTACCAAACCTGCTCAATCGAGCAGGTTTTTTTATGCCTGGACACAAAATAACACTTCATTATATACATTTTAAAAACACTTTTATCACTTAGACCTGTTAGATGTTATTCACAAACGATTCCGCTCCATAAACGCGCTAAAATTATACCGCGAAGCTTCACAAAGTTTATACAGAGTATCACAAAGATTTTTATTTATAAAAAGCTTAAGATAGTTTATTGCGAAGGTGCTAGACACTAAGCTCTTTTAGCATAAACAATACTTCAGGTTTTAACCGCAAAGTAAGGAAAGAGAAAAAACACAAAGGTTAACAAAGCTATTGATTAAACTTTACGAACCTTTGCGCTTATTTTGCTATTAAAACAACCACAGCCTTGTCACCCTGAGGAACGAAGGATCTCCACAAGACACTAACACAAAGCTTTTTTAGATTGTCAAGCTACTAATTGATCCATTTTAACCGCAGAGGAAGGAAAGAGAAAAAACACAAAGGTTCGCAAAGCTATTGATTAAACTTTGCGAACCTTTGTGTCTTCTTTTGCGAAACTTTGCGAAACAACAATAACCACCTTAAGGTCGTTGTTACTTGAGGTAACTTTTTTAATTAA
>NZ_NCWQ01000070.1:0-22062 GCF_002156885.1 Flavobacterium sp. AJR
AATAAATGGTATACTCAAAAAAACAGAAAGTTGAATTATTAAAGTAAGTCTATTTAATAACCTTTTAAAACTAGAAAATTATGAAAATGAAACCAACGTTATTTTACGAGTTTACAGGAATAATTAATGACAAAAGTCCCCCCTATTCTGTTCATGAATACAATAGAATATAAAAAAGTGATTAACCCCCAAATCAAACTATATGAAAAATTTATACAAAATTGCTCTATTTTGTGTATGCGGAATTACCTACTCGCAAACGCAAAAAGACATAGAAGTAATTCGATCTAACTCGAATGTAACTGAATTAGAATCGTTAAGTCAAAAATTTAGATCTGAAGCTGAGCAAAAAAAGCAAAGAATCTTAAGCACAGCAAGAACCAATGGTTGGAGCACCTCTTTTACCAACAAAGACGGAACAACTAGCGAATTGATAGATATTAGTCCGGATGGAAAATCTCCAATTTATTATACTCCCGACAACGTAAATGCTGCCAAATCTACCCGAGCCAACTTTTTGAACTCTGGAGGCGGTTTAGGACTCAATCTTAACGGACAAACCATGACTGCTTACGTTTGGGATGGTGGAGCTACGCTTCCTACGCACAATGAGTTTGGAGGAAGAGTTACTATTGCCGATGGCGTTACAGTGATTGGTGGAGGTAACAATAGTCAACATGCAAATCATGTTACGGGTACTATTGTCGCTGCTGGATCTGTCGCTGCTGCAAAAGGAATGGCAAATCAGGCAAATGCAAGAACCAATGAATGGAATAATGATTTACCTGAAGCAACTACAGCTTCAACAAACGGAATGTTATTATCTAATCATTCATACGGATGGGGATTAAGAGATGCTTTCGGAAATGTTATCATGGCTCCTTGGCGATTTGGTACGTATGAAACAACTGCAAGGGATTGGGATAATGTAATGTACAATGCTCCATATTACTTACAGATAAAATCTGCTGGTAATGATGGGACTGATAACACGGCTAATACAAGCCCGTTAGGAGGTCCTGGCTATGATAAACTTACAGGTTTTTCGACCGCCAAAAATAATCTGGTTATTGCCAATGCAAATGATGCCGTTATAAGTACAACAGGAGTATTAACGAGTGTAACTATTAATACCTCAAGCAGTCAAGGGCCTACTGATGATTTAAGAATAAAACCTGACTTAACAGGAAACGGAACTGCAGTATATTCTACAGCTACACTTACTGCTACACCAACTCCTTTAACAAACAGTAGTTATGGTAATGCCACAGGAACTTCTATGGCAGCTCCAAACGTTACAGGAACTTTACTCTTGTTGCAGCAACATTACAAAAACATTACAAACAATTTTATGCGTGCAGCAACATTAAAAGGTTTGGCGCTACATACAGCAGACGATGCTGGAACTACAGGTCCTGATGCAATTTTTGGCTGGGGTTTACTAAACGCAAAGTTTGCTGCCGAGACAATTACCAAAAACGGAACTAACTCTATTATTCAGGAGCATACTTTGCCTACAGGATCTAGTTATAGTTTTAAAGTCGTTTCTGATGGTATAAATCCTCTTGTAGCTTCTATATCATGGACAGATCCTGCAGGTATAGCCTACTCTGGTAGCACCCCAAATCTTAGTACAGCAAGATTAGTTAATGACTTAGATATACGAGTTACTAATGGATCTGGTACTTTTTTTCCTTACAGACTTACATCGGCTACAACAAATGGATTAGGTGATAATACCAAAGATCCTTTTGAGCGCATTAGTATTAATGGAGCGGCTGGTATTTATACTGTTACTATTACACATAAAGGAACATTGGTAAACGCGCTGCAAAAATATTCGGTAATCGTAACAGGAATTGCATTGCCTACTACCGATTTATACATAAAAGACAGACCTTATGACACTGGTGTACAACCAAACCCAGATCTAGGTCCTATGTGGATAAGCGATGATATCTGGGTAAGACAAAACATCGATGCCGGACTTGTACATCAAAATCCGGAATTTAAATTGTCTTCTCCAAACGGAGTTTATATAAGAGTTTATAATAGAAGTACAAATACAAGTGCATCTGCAAAAGTAAGATTGTATTTTGCGAAAGCTTCTTCAGGATTAACGTGGCCTACTAATTTTGTGAACTTTAATATTGGCCCTATTAAATATGGAGATGAAATAGGAGAAGTAAGTATTCCGTCTATTCCTGCCGGAGGTAATACTATTGTAATGATTCCTTGGTATCCGCCAAATCCAGCAATATATCCTACTGACCAACATCATTTTTGTCTGGCTGCAAGAATAGAATCTCCTAATGATCCTATGGTTGGTGAATTAACAGGTGTAGGTATTGGTGTAAATACTAAAAGTAACAATAATATTGCCTGGAAAAATTTAAGTGTTTACAACTTAAATACAACCGATATTGTTCCTCCAACAACCGTATTCGTTAGAGGTATAAGATCTAAAACTGTAAATCTGAGATTTGTAGATAAAGGTTATAATGAGCAATTAAAAAATAACTTCTTTGATTTAGGCGGAGTAATAGAAGCGACTCTAGATGATAAGTTATTTGAAAGAGCTCAGGCAAATGGATCTTTAAAAGGTGTTGAGATTATTGGAAAAAATAAAATTCTGATAAAATCCAGAGAAGCCTCAATTGCAAATTTACCTATCGATTTAGAAGAAACATTTGCAATATCATTCGATTTTAGAGTTGCAACTGTCTTGCCTGCCGATGAACAAATCACAGTCGATTTTATTCAGGAAGATGCAATAAAAAGAGAACTTGAAGGAGGAGAACGTTTTGCACTTGTAAGAGAAGGCAAACCAAATACTAAAGCAAATACCGCTCTTGCAACTGAAACTGCCGAATCCCGACTAATTACAATTTATCCTAATCCTACTAACGGAATATTTAAAATAAGTATTACTAGTGAGGAACAAGGAACTTTAAGAATAACTAACATTCATAACGTTACTGTTTTTCAAGAAAAAACTAGCAAGAAAAAAGAATTTAGTGTGAATATAGCCAATCAGATTCCTGGAATATATGTTGTTCAGTTTATATCGAATAACGGAACAGTTACTACCAAGAAAATAATTAAAAACTAATTTCATATTAATTCATAAACCTAGATTAACTCAATTAAACGGAAAAACCACGAATGTACTATTCGTGGTTTTTCTTATTTAATGCATAGCATAGTGTCTTTTTAATTACGTAAACACCAATGCAGAATTTTGGCGATATTCTTTGCATCATCAACACCTCGGTGATGTGTTCCTTCTAACGGAATATTCAATAACTGCAAAGCACCATTCATTCCGGTTGGCTTTTGTAAACCAAATTTCTCCGCAAAATGAACCTTTACATTAATATGCTCCTCTCCCATAGGATATGAAATACCAAAGGATTTACATTGTTTCATAAGCATATTTAAATCGTACTGACCGTAACTTGCCCAAGTATATAAATCGGGTTGATATTCGTCTGCTAATTTTTCAATAGCTTCTTCAAAGCTTACTCCATTTTTATCTAATAAATCCTGAGTAATAGTGGTTAATTCTGTACAAAACGGACTCACGCTGGAGCGTTGTGGTTTTATTAAAATACCCTGATTTTTAGTAATCGTCCCTGTTTGGGAATCCAAGACTGCTAATCCAATTTCAATAATTTCATTTTGCTGTCCTTTGGGGACTTCGCCTTGCCAACACGTGGCTTCTAAATCTATGATAATAATTTTATCTGTAGTTTTCATTTTTTCTTTTTTTAAATATTGCATTTAATTTTTCTAACACATAGAAACATAGCTTTGGTTTGCCCACAAAAAAGACGTTTCACTTATTTTAAACACACATAGTTACTATGCGAAAGAAATGTATTTATCTTTGACTCTCTTCTTTTAGAATAAAATCTATGTTTCTATGTGTTAGGAAAAAATTATCTGCTTTTTATCTTAATTAAATTTCTCTTTCATTTAAAAGAGTCTTTATTTCACGAAGATTTCCTTCAATTGACCAATGACGTTTCCGCTACCAGAAATGGTAATTTCTCCAATCTTATCAGCGATTTTTTCAACATATTCCATTTCTTTCAATTTCCACAACATCTCGTTTTCCTCCATCAACTTTGCTGTGTTTAACAAACTTCTTGTTGCGGCAGTTTCTTCTCTTCGCATAATACTATTAGCTTGCGCTTTTTTCTCGGCAACCAAAACCTGATTCATGATTTCTTTCATATCACCTGGCAAGATTACATCTCGGATTCCAGCATCAGAAATCACCAATCCCAACTCATTAATTTTAGCTGTTACTTCATCCAAAATTGCATCGGCAATCGTATCTTTTTTGGCTAACAATTCGTCTAAGGTTAAACCTCCTACGAATGCTCTCAAAGCAAGTTGCATGGCAACATACAATTGTTTTTCAAAATCTTTGTTATCGACCAAAGCTTTCATGATATCAACAACCTGGTATCTTACAAAGAAATTAATTCTCAATCCCGCTTTGTCTTTTGTCAATAATTCCTGTCCTGAAATCTCAACATGTTGTTGTCTTGCATCAACCGTTTTTACTTCGATAGTAATTGCATTATTCCAAAAATAATGAGTTCCTGCTCTTAATTCAGTTGTAAAAGTTCCGTTTACAAACAACAATGCTTTATCATTGCTGGCAACAATAAATTTTCTTGCGTACAACCTCAATTTAGCATTCTCCAATAAATTCATTGGAATATTTTCGGTGATATAAATTTTAGATAAATCTACTTTAGTAAATTCATTTTTTACAACACCTTTCCAGAAAGCATATCTGCCTGCAGTCAAAACTTCTTTAAAGTTACCGTTTACAAATTGCAATACAATTTCATTATCGGCAACCTCAACTATTTCTAACATAGAAGCCAATACTTCATTTTGCAATAATATATTCAATTCGTATGGCGCTTGAAATGACAAGCCCATATCAAAAATCATAACATTTTTATTACCCAAAATCCAGTGAGAACCATCTTCTAATACTGCTCTCAATTTTCTATTTTCGAATACCAATCCTACTTGGTACGCATTAATTTTAATTCTATCTATCATTTTTATTTTGGTTTAAAGTTTTTTTGGTTTCATGTTTTCTAACCGGTAAAAAACTTAGTTATATTTTCTATTTTCTTGCTTCTAAAATCTTGCTTCTATATTCTAATCTCAGCTATCTTACTTCTATTCTCTTTCTTCTATCCTCTTGCTTCTATCCTCTTGCTTCTATCCTCTTCTTTTCAAAATAAAAAAACTTCATTGTCTCTCTCCTCCGAGAAAAACGGACGAATAGTTTGTTATTTGCTAACTCCAATTGTTTTGCGATTCTATTTTGTGAAAGCGATTCTAAATTCTAAAAAAATCACTCAAACAATCAAATCGAAAAGAATATGAGTCTTTCAAAACACATTACTATTCGCGCTGGTTTTATCATGAGTGTGAAATTTTGGACTTAACAATCCTAGTTTCACAGACAAAGACAAATCAGTTTTCTTTGGCTATGCATCTTTTTAAGAGTGATGCCCTCTAAACACAGATTTAAAGTCTGTTGACTACCAATTGTCCAACCGAATCAGAATTCGGCGCAGGATTCGAACCTGCAGCTTTCTATTGTTCTACCTAACTGAACTATCGCATTACTGCGAATGGGATTCGAACCCATGACTGATAGAGTGAGATAGTTTTTTGGAAAACCATCAAAACCTCCAAATCAAGTTGCATAGAAAAACATAATACGCTTTTGCGAAAAGTTCTCTACAATGGTGCTATACAGAAACACGCAACAAGACCCGCTTGATATTTTTAAAACCATAAACAATCTTGTCTATGATTTTCTATATTTATTTTATTTAAAAGAACGTTTTTTTATTTCCTGAGCAAATATTCAAATCATACTACGCAATTATTCTGCGTAGCACAAAATCTTATTTTATCCATTCAATTATAGTCGATAAATAGACTTGTTTTACTTCCTCAAATCGTGTTATGTTAGGAATATGATTTACTTCTAACAAATATTTAGAACCATCTTTTGCAACGATATAATCATTCCCAATCATATCCATTTGCAAAGTATTTTTAATATGCAAAGTATCTGCAAGCAAATCAGGATCTACAGTCATAAAACCAGCATGATCAGGATGAATAGATTTTAACCAAGTATCACCTTCTAATTTAATTTGCCAATACGTATCACCTATCATCATTATACGAACAGCTTCTCCATCATAATAAGGTTCAATAGTTGCTGTAAACTCACTTTCCCATTCTCCAGTAAAACGATGTTTGTTTTCGCCACAATGCCAATTTCCCCATTTAGCAACAGTATCTTCTGTAACATTTATAGAAGTTCCTGCACTTATAAATCCTCGAGGTGCGCAAAATCTTGAAAGAGATAAAGCTTTAACCAAACAAGGAATTTTAAATCGACAGTCGAGCATAGCAGCAGCATTAGGATAACAAGCACCTTTCCAGATAGCTAAACCGGAAATAAAATCAAAATCATTATCATAAATACCATAATAGACTACTTTATCTACTGGCAACATTCCTATACCATTTGCCTTTTCCATATAAAGGACTTCCTCTTTTACTATAATTTTTGGTATAGACTGATGCCAGATAATGTGTCCTGAGTAACTTGCTTTTATAGTATCATATTCTTCTTGTTCAATACCTACTAAAGCAATTCTATTGTAATCTTGTTTCATGATTCTTATATTTTAATGTTGTTTATATTTTATTTTTTAAATCTGCCACGAAGACTCAAAGACACTAAGTCTATTCTATTTTCTCTTGGCGACTTCGCGTCTTTGCGTGAAAATAATTTTGCCCATTATACTTTGTCAATATCTCGCAAAGTCGCAAAGCCGCAAAGTTTTAAAACCTCTGCCCCTTTGTACCTCTGCTCCTTTGTGCCTTCGTGACAAAACTCTTTAAGCTTCTTCTAATTTTAATCGTTTAATTCCAAAATCAGATTTTCTTAATTTACACATTCTACCATCTGAAATATGGTGAAAAACAATACCTTCAATATCATTCTCTGATAAGAACTCTCTTAAATCATCAAATGCTAAACTTGAAAAGTCAATCACTTCACTACCGTGTTTTATTAAAATATGTCTCTCTAAATTTTCAGGGTTACCTTGAACTTTGGGACCACATAATTCGTAAGTACCATCAGTTTTAGTTTCCAAATTATCAAAACCTTCAAAGAAAAATTTATCTTCAGATTTTGAGCGGTTACATTTTAACCAATGCGGATGATGTCCTGAAATTAAATCTGCATCTTGACAAGGAATAGCATCTACAGGAATTGCTCTACCTTTTTTCGCATCAAATCTTTTAAACAATTCTCCATTTATAATGGCGACTGCTGTACCGTCAAATTTTCTTGTCGCAACGGCATCACCGTTTATAACCCATTTATTTTCTGCATTAATTTTATCAATTACCCGTCCTAAATCATTTGGGTCTTTCGTAAATAGTGTACTTATCTTTTTCATCTTATATTATTTTAATTTGCCCTAAAGGCATTTAGTTTAAACAGTATCAATTCTTTTATTTGTACAGGAAGAGAGATTCGAACTCTCAGAATACTGATTCTAAGTCAGCCGCGTATACCATTCCGCCATTCCTGCATAATTGTTTTTATCTTAATGTAACCTAGGTTAAAAACTTAATTTTATTCTTTTCATTCTGCGCCTTTGCGAGAAAATAGCTCGCTATCTTATCTTTAACAACACTTTTAAATCTCTCGCAAAGACGCCAAGTCGCTAAGTTTAAAAATCTTTGTCCCTTTGTTCCTTTGCTACTCTGTCCCTTTGAACCTTAACAAATTGTCTGAGAAGTAGGATTCGAACCTACGACCTCCCGCGTCCAAGGCGGGTAAACAACCACCGTTATCTTCTCAGTTATTTTGGGTATTTTCGGGAATCGAACCCTGTTCTTCGGATTCACAGTCCGATATTTTACCAAATAAACTAAAAACACCATTTTTATATTCTGCCTCGAAGCCACTAAGCTTTGATTCCTTTTCTTTGCGACTTCGCGTCTTTGCGTGAAAATAATTTTGCGCATTATACTTTATCAATCTCTCACAGAGCCGCAAAGTTTTAAAACCTTTATTCCTTTGTACCTTTGCAACTCTCTGTACCTTTGAACCTCTGCACCTTCGAGAACCTTCGAAAACCTTCGAAAACCTTCAAAAAAAATAGCGGCTCATACGGGAGTCGAACCCGTTTCTCCCGAGAGACAGTCGGGAAGGTTAGCCAGTAACCCCAATGAGCCAGTTCCTTCTAGAGAACACTTGTGATTTTGAAAGGACTCGAACCTTCATTCAAGGTTAATTAACCTCCCTTCTACCAATTGAAATACAAAATCATTTAATTTTTGGGCATAAAAAAAGCACCCGATCAAAGGTGCTTCATAAGATTCAATAAGATATACCTATCCTATTGCCAGTATCTATGCACCTGTATTGTAATAAAACCAAGATCGAAACTCGGGTTTAGCAGTTGTACGTTATATGTATGATGTTTGAAATCCATTTTATGTATTGTATTATATATTGAAATCATTGTTATTATTAGAAATTCGTTTTCCAGATTTTCTTCGGCAAAGATAAAGTCTAAAAATTCAATTATCCAAATCATTTTTTAATTTATTTTACTGATAATCAAATAGTTAATCCTTAGAATAATCCATAAAAATCCCTGTCCGCATACTTAGGCAGATTCTTAATTGTATCAAATGACTGTCTCTCATTAGATTACTTTTCAAGATTATATTTCGCTATTAGGTTTAATCATTAAACATTTGATCCTTTATTTTTTTATTTTTTTTTAGTTAACGTTTATTTTTTATTCTTTTATGTCACTCTAGGTCACCCAAATTCTCATATTAAGTGTCCTGATTCCGAATTTTCGATACAGGAGAAATGCCTATAAAACAAAAAAAGCGTCCCGATATCAGGACGCTTTTATATTTTTATGTTGAATTTGAAACTACAATTTACACTTCAATTCTATAAAATACATACCACATCCATAGCCTTTAGCAGGGTAAAATCCCTCTAAACGGTCGCTATTTTGTTTTAAAGACAGGTTGATATGTAGATTCTTTATTTTCATTTCGAGGGCAAATGTAGGTCTTTTATTAATATAATTAAATAAATCTATATAATTAGTCCTGAAATATTTATCATTCACCTAACAATTTTAACCAAAATTTTCACTTAAAAACACCTTTTATGCCCTATTAATTTTATATTTTTGAGAGAATACAAATACAAGAATCTATAAATACAAGTCAATAAAATAGCATGAAAAAACACCTAAAATACATAGATGGAAATTCCGATAAGTTTTGGCAAATAGAAGTTACAGGATTTGAATTTGCAGTAACTTATGGTAAAAACGGAACTTCCGGAACATCCCAAACAAAAAGTTTTGCTACTGATGAAGAATGCCTGAGAGTTGCAAAAAAATTATTGGAAGAAAAAATAAAAAAAGGATATTCAGAAAATGGTGACGTTACTGTAGCTCCAAAACCAAAAACGGCTAAAAACTCCAATTCTGATGAAGTTTTACAGGAATACGACAATATTATAAAATCTAAAAACATTGATTTAGTATTGCCTTTTTTAAAGGAAAAATCAAAAGGTTATATTGAAGCTCTAAAAAAACATATCAAGAAAAATAGAAGATTTTGGACACAATATGTAGATTTATCTAAAGAACCTGAATATCTCAAGAAAAACAAAACCAATAACACTTGGGGATCTTCTTGGGGAACTCGCGGAGATCAAAAACAAAAAGAAATCATTACGCTTAGTGCCATCGCATTATTCGATAAAACAGATATAAACTCCTGGGATGAAGCTTTAAATTTACTTGATCAAATAGACGAAAAAAAACAGGTTTTGGATGTTTTGTTATGGGCAAAACCAAATTGGTTGGGAGCTTTTATTTTGGATAAAATAAAAAAACAAGACTGGGTTGGTTTTAATTATCATACGCTACTTAAACTTGAGGAACACGATTTATTATCATTTAATCCCGAATTGTACGCTTTGACTCTGGCGGCAACTAATGAATGGCGCGCAAAGATGAAGTCTCGAAAATTCATCGAAAATTCATTAAATGACAAATTAACCTATCAAAGGGATATTCCGGAGTTGTTTAATTATGAAACAACTCTTCATAATAATTTCTTTAGAGATAATGATACTCAAAAACATGATGAATTCCAGACATGGGCAGTTATTTATAAATCTTTATTAGATGATAAAAAGATGGATCGCGCGTTTTTTATCGAAAATGCAATCCTGATACAAACCAAAGAATGGAACAATAACCTGAAATCTTTTTTCAGAAAAAGAATAGAAGAATTTAATGTAACCGCAGATGAACTTATTATCCATCAGGAGAATATATTCTCTTATTTGCATAATGCCTATCCACCTATAACAAGTTACGGAATTGAGCTTGTTAAGAAAATATATGAGCATCCGAAATTTAAAACAAAATCTTTTTTTGAATGGTTGGAATCTTTAATGATGCGTAGTGATTGCAAAGCTGCCATAAAAAGTGTGTTGCCTATTTTGGAAAAATTAAATAAATCGAATCCTAAATTAAACAAAAACATAACTTCGATTATTGCCGATGTTTTTGTAATCTCAGATTTGGCTTTACAAGAACGAGCGAGTAAGATAATTGTAAAAATTGCAACCGAAAAAGATGCAGTTCTTAAAGAAAAATTATCTTCTTACACTACCTTGATGCAAGGTAATATTAAATCGGGATTGAGTAAATTCATTGATGATGATGCTTTAATTATTGATGATTCAGCACTTGAAGAATATACATTTAATCATAAAAAAGAAGATGTACTTATCGAGGAAGTTCAGCTTCCTAATGATTGGAATGATATCGTATTTCAGTTTGGGAACTTCATCGGATCCGAAGAAGTTCTGGACACCGAAATTCTATTGAACGTATATATCACGCAAAGGGATTTATTCCCATCTGATTATTCGGCACAATTGCAACCATATTTTAAACAACTACAAAAAAGCTATTTTGAAAGTGTAAACAAAGATTTTGTGAAGACCTTTTTGATGGAAAAAATTTTAAACATCGAAAGCAAATTCAATGGTAAGCATAAACATTATTCCAAAATAAATACGCTGTTATTAATGCAATCCTTGCTGATTAAAGTACAGCAAAAAATAAACGAGAACTCTGCTTTACCTCTAATTTCTTTTCCTAGTCATAAACCGTATTGGGTTGCACCAAAGGTTTTATTAGAAAGAGTTATTGCATACCAAAATACAAACGAAGAAATTGATTTACTGGATTTAAGTATTGCTATTTCACGAATGCCAAGAGAAAATGTCGAAAGCGCCATTCCTTTATTAGATAAAGTAGAAGGAGAACTGAAACAGTTACTATCCTTTTGTTTGGGAGTAAGCGAAAAATTAGACTTAAGTTCCGAATCTCTTTTTTCAAAGGTATTGGCAACAATGGGAAAAACGACCAAAGAAACGGGATTTTTATCTCTTTGGGCTGTAGCTGCAAGAACTTTTTATCCTAATGAATCTTTTACCGAATTTGAAAATACCTATCTAAAAGATGTTCCGCTTGTAGCTGCTCCATTTGTACCTGAAGTTAGATTTAAAGAAAAATGGAACGAATGGACTAATTATCAAACCAAAGAAAAAGAAAGAACGCCATCTTGGTACGAACTACGATTTGACTTGCCTAGTTACTTCAAAATTCCAAATTATTTACTGTATAGTCTAGATATATATCAGCGACCTAATAGTTGGGATTATTTACTCAATTCGGCTGGGAATACTTATTATTGGCATAGCCTAATGCCACAAAATGGAGATGCTCTCGCTATAACATTATTGCATAATTGTGGAACGGGAGATGGTGCAAAACCAGATTTAAAAGGTTTTCTGGATATTATAAATCGTCCTGAGTTTCAATTTTCGGATACTACATTGCTTTTATATGCTTGTAGTTTCTTTCAGGAAAAGAAAGATATCCGATTAATGGCTTCTGAAGTTTTGATTAATTTGGTCGAAAAACAAGCTATAGATATGGAATTATTTGCTCAGAAACTGGCGTTCCTGGCATCTGGAAAATATGGTGTATTCTTGCGATTAGTAGATGGATTAATTGCTATAAAAGATGTTTCGCCATTGCATAACGATGCTTTACTGAAGTTGTTTAATTCCTTTTTTGAGAATCTCGATCTAAAAGATAAGTTACCTACAAACTTCAAGAAAATAATTGAAAACTATCTTGATGTTTTAACCAAAACAAACCAAAATCCATCGCCTAAAGCAATTGTTTTCTTTGAGCAATGGAAAGATAATGCTTCGCTTAAATCATTGATTAAGCAAATTTTAAAATAAAGAAAAATGACAGATTTAGAATATAATTATAAAGGAATTTCGACTTACAGTAAAACCAAAGGAATCAATAATTTGGTTTTGGCACATCAAACCGAAATTGAAGAAGTTAATAATATACCGTGTTTCTTTTGGGGAAGTTTGACTGATCCTTATGTTACCGCAAAATGCTGGAGTACAATTGCCAAAGTAGTTCGTTCTAGTTTTGGTCCAGTTCCGCCAAGTCTTCGTGATCCTATTGTATCGGCAGGAGCAGAAAGATTGCGTTTTGAAGGTTTCTCGTCCTGCAATGGTGTTTATGTAAGACTGGATATGAAACCCGAAGCCATAGATGGAGAATTTATTGCCAACGGAACTACCAATGTCGATTTTAATGATCCAATGCTGAATGCGCTTAACGCCATCCAAAAAAACGAAAAAGTCACTCTTGCCGTTGGTCAGCAAGAAGTACAGGTTATTACTACCAAAGCAAAAGTTACCGAAAAGAAAGTAACCTTACCCATGCGATGGATAAAAGGCTTAACGAGTGTACAGCTTTATCTTGCCGATATGGATGTAAAATATGAATTGAATAAAATCCAGACCATTCAGTTATTCCAAAGTTTACCCAAAGGAAGTGTAAAAGGAGATTTTTTTATTACCAAAAGAGCAGGGAAATTTATGTTCTCGACTTTGGCTACAAATGATAGTGTACGAATTGGCGGAGTACAGCGACTACGATTATTAGAAGGTATTCTGGCAATTGTAGATAAAATATACATCTATGAATCCTCAGATAAACAAACTTGTGCGATAGTTTCTGAATTTGGAAAAATGCAGTTATTAATGGCATTCTCTCCCGATTCGTACCGCGGATTTTCGGGTGAAGGAAATGTATTAGAAACCATGACCGAAAACTTACCGATAGAATGGGTTTATGGTTTAAATAGTTTGCTAAAATCGAATGAAACGTTTGATCCAACTATGCTTTCTATCGAAAATGATATCGATTTTGGCACAATGGACAATCTAACTTCTAGTTTATCCTCGATGGGATTATTGGGTTATGATTTAAGCGAAAAAGCGCATTTTTACCGACGTCTTCCTTTTAAAACCGAGCGTATTTTATCTTTAAATCCAAGGCTGAAAAATGCCAAAAAATTAATTGATAATGAGGATATCGAAATTGTAGAACGCAGAGCCGATTATATCGAAGCCAAAGTAAAAGGTTCGGGCGTAATACACAAAGTAATTATCGAAGGAGCTAACCAAAGATGCACCTGCGATTGGTTTACTGCTTATCAAGGCAAAAGAGGAATTTGCAAACACATTTTGGGTGTAAAAATGACTATTTCTTAAGAAATTAGATTTTTACTCTTATAAAAAAATCGCCCTTATAAAACTACCATTTGGACACAAATATTAGTAATCAATTTTGAACACGAATTTCACGAATTTGCACAAATCTTAATAGATTGATTTAGTTTCTGAAATTAATTTCACAAACTAATTAGTGTTAATTAGTTTGTGAAATTCGTGTTTGTTTTGTACTTGTGTCCATACGATAGCTGATTCGGCGATTTTTTATTTTTTAGCTTCTGTCTTAGTTTGCTTTTACTACACTAATTTTTTCTAGTGTTACTTTAGCATCTCCAATTCCGCTCTTTTTTATAATAACTTCAAAATCTTTATCGGTATCTAATAAATTATCTGAAATGTAATAGGCAAAATTAAGTTTAATTCCACTTTCAGCTTTTGAATGCACCTCATCCATTCCGTGATCATGAGCAATACCAAAGAAAGTCATTGTCCCAACATATATATCCGCCTTTCCAGGATAACGAAGGTAAACAGTATAATAATCTTTAGGCTCTTTGTAAACTACTACATCCAGATTTAGCAGTATTTTAGAATTAACACTTTTAAAAGCTTTATTCGTGCTTTTTGCCAATGTACTAGTTACTTTCTGAGTAAAACCAGTTGACTCAAGTACTTTACCTACTTTCTGTTCCCAAATAACTTCTTCTTTAGCATCCTGAAATGCTATTTTAGTCTTTGCTTTTGTCTCATTTGCCGCTACAACCGGAGTTTTAGATCCATAAAGCAAAGTATCATATTTATAATCTAGGTTAAAAACAATATTGTAAACTTCCTCCATTGTAAACGTATTGTGGTCTCCATTAGGATATATAAATTCATAAGGCCAAGGATTGGCTTTTAATTCTTCTAGTGTAGGGCGCTGACCATATTCTGAAACATCCCAAGATTCCCAAATACGATCGACCATACTATGATGTAGCCAAAAAACTGGATCAAACCCTGCTGATTCTACATTTGCCATTAAACCTGAAGTCTCCTTCTGGAATATTTCATTATAATAGGTTTCGCTTGGTACTGCATACCCTCCACCAATAAGATTGTGCATATAACCATGAGGTGCGCGTTCTAAGTTTCTGGTAAATCCGCCCTTTCCGCTAAAAGAAGGATTCTTTTGTAATTCCGCAAGTGCCAATTGAATATCCTTAACCTGATTAGGAAGTATTGGTTTACCATTGTTAAGAATACTATATCTCGCTGCAGTATACAAAGAACCAGATTTATCTCTTACTTGTTCTGGCATAATGTTATCTGTCGTTTGCGCACTTCCGTAATTCCAATATGGGAGCGCAAAATCATCTTTTCCAGATAATTCGCGAACAATTTTTTCTAAATACCAAATGTACATTCTATGCCACAAAAGAAAATTTAAAGCAGCACTATCAGATCCATTATGTGTACAATCTGCCCATGCCCATAATTTATCTTTAATGTTTTGATACTTTGGGCAAAGTTTATTATCACCAGTAATTTCATTCGGAACACTATGTATTGCCCCTTGATAATACCAGGAAATACCGTTCTCACAGCCTAATCCACGCATTTTTTCAAAAGCGATATTCATTGCCACAAGATTTGCTTTTCCTTCAGGCGTATTAACGTTCCATCGCGTATATTTCGCATTGGCCTTACTCTGACCATAGGAAAATCCTGTAATCAGGATAATTAAAAATAAGTTAGTAATTTTTTTCATTTTATTAGATTTAGGGTTAATTATTCAATTGTTTATTTACATTAAAGTACTTCGACTTCAAAAGTTAAAATCTTAGAATAAGCAGGATTTGCTTTGTCATAAATTTTAAATTTCACAGTCCCATTACCTATTTTGTTCACTGGAATTACATGAATAGCAATAAATCCTTGCTGATCTGGGTTTAGCTTACTAAAAACCGATTCTTTTGGTATTCCTATTTGGCAAGCTCCATGCTGACACATCGAGCAATCCCATTCTTTAGGAAATGTATTTGAGACGGTTTCCCAAACAAGGAAAATGGGTTTATTAGAAATATTTTCGACTTTAATTTTTGAAACATCTAATCGTTTATTTTTCAATAAACTTTCCTTATTTATTGCATTACCAACCACAGAAAAAGTGGGTTTGTTTTGTGCAAACGTCATGGAAAAAGAAAGAAAAATAAGATAGCAGCATATTTTTTTCATAACTAGCTTTTTAAATTTTAATAGAAAACTGAAACAGTAGCCTTGTAATACTCCTTTTTAGAAATCGGATCTATAAAATGATACATAATAGATTCTTTCTCTCCTACGTTTTCCAATGAAATGAGTAATTCAAGGCATTCACCCGGCTGAAGCTGTACTTTATATCCATCAGAAAACACCTTTACATTAGTCTCATTTCCATATACTAACCGAAGTTTTGTATTAGATGGAAACACAATTTCATGAAGGTATAATCCAGCATTTACCAAACGAAGGAGTACTGGTTCTTTTTTATTTATAACCGATTGCAATCCTTTATTTTTAAGAACTGTTTCACCATTAATAAAAAAGTAATTGGGCTTATAAATGGGAAGAATTATTGGCTTATTTGTATAATCATATTCCGTTCCCATAATGGCATCAGTATGCCATTTCGTATCTATTTCATAACTGCACCAGAGTACTTCGCTCGATGGTTTAACCGCTGCAGCATCATTCTCCTTTGAGCGAATAATTACAACTCCAAACATTCCTGCCTGAAGATTAAAAGGGTAATTCTCGGGACTATAATAAAGATAGGTTCCTGCTTTTTTAGCCAGAAAAGAATAGAAACCATGTTCCATATGATGAACCGGTTCTTTTATCTTCATTACCTCTTTTTCCTTATTACGTTGCAAGATTTCAATTTCCTTACAATACAAAGAGACAGGATTTCCTTGAGAAATATTCCAAAAATCAATATTTACACTATCACCTACCTTCACATCAATATAAGATCCTGGTAAAGTAACTTGCCCCGAAAGCGAGTTTGCAAAGCCAAAGGTTCTTATTTTTAAATTGCTATTAATAGTCAATTTCCCCGTTGTTCTCCCAATAATTAATCTTTCATCTTGAGAAAACAAAAATGTACTAACGAACAAAAAAGAAAATACTAATATGATTTTATTCCGTCTTTCCATTTCTAAACTCAAATTAGTACCCAACATCAATTATTTGATATCGTAATTCAAATTTAGAGCTATTTAAAAGCAGAAAATAGCGTATAAACACCTGATTTTGTAGTTAAAATCAAGTTAATTTAAAGTAGGTTTAGGAAAGAAAAAGAAGGATTTAGATTCTTTATTATAAAACAAAATCGCCCTGATGTTGGGCGATTTTTGTTTTTATTTATACAATTGTTGTCTGATTTTGAGTAACTTTTTTCTACTGCACTATTTAGAAAATATTACCATTTAATTTTAATTTTAGGTACTGCTTTTCGTACTGCTTTGCTCACATCATCTGAAACATTATTTATTTCATTACTTAAGTTTCGAATGGCTTTAACCGCATCATGATTATATCCAGGACCATTTGTGATATCATTTACCGTAGTGTTCCATAATTTTGTAAAATCATTGTTAGGGCCAAATTTTACATTAAGAGCATCTCCTATAGCTTTTAATCCCTTAACAATATCGTTATTTTTGCCGAAGCAACCACTATCCCCACCAACACCATTTGTAAAGCATTTATCTAATTCACGGGCAAGCAGCTGCCCTCCTGCACAACCTGCAAAAGTATACGGTTCTCCTCCCGAAGTTACGGCACATTCTATAATAATTTGAGTTTCAGCATTCATCTGAAATTTATCTACTCCGTAGCATAATGCTGTTCCCATAAAACTTACCTCTCCTGACTTACTTTGTTGCTCCATACAAGCTAATATTTTAGAAATTGTTGGGTCATTTACAGAAGACGACATACATAAAGGATAACGACTCCAATCGCTGCCATAAGTTGCATAACATTCTGAAATTTTTTGAGCAATTTCCTTTTCTTTTTGTCCACCTAATTTACTAAAAAGGCAAAGAGTACGTTCTTCGGGCGTTTTAGAATTTCGGACACAATCTAAGATTTCTAGTTCTTTCTTACCCGCCATATTTTGAATCATACACATGGTAAACTTTTCTCTATTGAGACCTGTTGCTGGTGAATATGCGTTTTGATAACATTCTTGTGCTTTCATTTCATTGGTAATCATAATATCACCAAAAGGTTTGTTTTGATCAACAATTCCATCGGGAATTGGAATAAAATTACCTTGAGCAGTTTCAATTCCGTAATTATTACTATAAGTAGGCTGCTGATAAACTGTTTGATATGGATTGTTAGGTATATAGCCGTCATAAAACCCTATAACTCTTGCTCCTTGAAATCGATCAATTTCTACAAAACTTCTGTCCCATGCAATAAAATAAGCATTAACCATAGGATTAGCAGCTGGCACCATAAGATACATAAATCCCGAAGGATCTTGTTGTACATATCCTCTATTCATAGGATTTCCATCCTGTATAAGAAATCCATTATCGTAAAGTAGAAAGCTTTGTGCTCTAGATTGATCATAAATTCGTCCTACTGTTTGTTGGCTAATTCCATTATAGGAAATAGTTAACAAAAAAATAAATACAAAAATCTTATTTATCGAATAACTTTTATAATTTTTCATGAAATTGTTGTTTAAAAGTTGCTTTTTCAAAACTTAAAGGTGTTAAAATAGTAGCTGTTTTTTATTAGCTATGGTGTATTTCATAAAATTGATTTTAATGATTATAATTATCCGTGTTATTTTCAAAGCTTATTTACAACGACCTACTTAGCAGTATTTTTTAATTGTAAATATTATTTGCAGTAGTTAATTTTCTTCTATTCCTTTATCCAAACTTATTTTTTTTACTTTAGATAAATTGTATGTTATCCCGAAAAAACTACCGAATTTGAACTGACTTTGTGTAGGTATAGTTCCAGAATCTCCCAAGTTATAAGAACTACCAACTTGGTAATCATCTGCAATTCTATCTACTTTTCCCATAGAAACACCTGCGGAAAAAATAATACGTTCCTGTTTTCCTAATATAGCTCCAACACCTAAAAGCACTTGCAGCTTTTCATCTTGAGTTATTACCGCACCAAAATTAAGAGTTGGGACAATCCAGGAATTCATGCGGATATACGTATTTATAGTAGAGCCAAAAGCCATATCATAATCTCCACTATTCTTTAAAGTGATGATTTTATTACCCGCAGTTGCAGGATCGTCTCTTTTATCATACTCTTCATCATAAAGTGACGTAAAAAATATTCCGGCACTAACATCTATTTTTAGACCACCTTTAATCCAGATATTGTATGGTGTTGATGCGAAACTAAGATCTTCGTCTTTTGTTTCTCTATCAAAACGGCGCAGCTTAAATTCTACTACATCAATGTTTTTGCCCTGCACGTCAATGGGTAATGTGTAAATTTCTAAATCGACCGAGAAGAATTTTTCTATAATTGATGAAATACTTTTTTCAGCTTTTACCTTTGTTACAAGTAAGCTTTCCTTAACCTGTGTATATTTAGATTTTTTTTCAACATTTTCAAAACTATTTAATAATTCATAATTTTTTTTCAACTGCGCTTTTGCCCTATCGAGGAATTCTTTTCTTTCAGCATAATCAGCTTCAACAAGCGCATTTTTTTGTTTTAAAATTTCATATAAACTTTCTACTTCAATGTTTAAATTGTCAATGTTTTGAATTAACTCTTCATTTTTATTTATAATTTCTTTTATAGATTCTTTAGAATTATCAAGAGATAATTCATTATTTGCTTCTGTTCTTGCTTCTTCCTTAACTTTGTCAGCAGTTGTATTTTGATCATTAAAAAAAGAAATGTTTTTAGTATCAATTTTATAGGTATACTTAAAAGGATTACCATTTACTAATTTAACAGAAACCATTTCTCTAGATTTTACAGAAAGCCATTTGCTTTTGCAAACACATTTATTTTCAATTGTGCCGTTACTTTTCTCTTTGCATTTGCAACTATCTACATCGTTACATAATAATGGATCTCCACAAATTCGAATACTATTTTCGTGTGGCTTACCTAAATCGACTTCTATAATTTTGGTAGTGACCTGACCATAGCCAATTATTCCGAAGAATAAAAAGCAAAGGATAAATAATGTTGTTTTCATGATTTCTATTGTTTTAGTTATGCATCAAATGTATTTAGACAACAGTATACCAATCAATTACCCTTTAGGGTGATATTTTTATTTTATTACTTTCTTATGTTTTTTTTGTAAGTTTATTAGATGTTTACATTTGTCTTTCCATGTTAATTTCAAATATCACCCGAATGGGTAATTGCGCTCAATGGGCTTATATCCCAACTTTGTAAAAGAAAATGTAACGCCATGAAAATAAGAGTAGCCATAGTAGAAGATGATAAAAATTACAATCAGGCATTGAAGAATATCATCGATTTTCAGGAAGACATGGAGTGTGTAGCTCAATTTTTTAATGGTAAAAATGCTTTGCAAAAATTAGAAGCCTCAGAGCCAGACGTGGTTTTAATGGACATACAATTGCAGGATTTATCAGGTATCGATATTGTTTTTAAACTAACAGAATTAATGCCAGGTACCACTTTCGTAATGTGTACCAGTTTTGAAAATGACGAAAAAATCTTTTCAGCCTTGCGTGCAGGTGCGAGTGGTTATCTTGTAAAAGGAGATCCGTTGGCTAAAATTATCCAGGCCATTCAGGAAGCACATAAAGGAGGTGCCCCAATGAGTTTTGCTATTGCCAAACGTGTTTTACAACATTTTCAGGAATCGAAAGTACAAGTACAAAGTTTAGCATTACTTACTGTAACAGAAAAAGAAGTTCTTGAATTGCTAGCGCAAGGGCTTCTCTATAAAGAAATTGCTGACAGAAAAAATGTCACGATTGATACTATCAAAAAACACATTGGTAATATCTATAGAAAGTTACAAGTAAGTAATAAAATTGAAGCAATTAATAAATTTAACCACAAAAACTAAGAAATCATGGAATTAGAAAAATTACAAGAAAAAGGAATAAACCAAAAAGACTTTTTTATAAAAAAAATTGACAAAAAGATTGAGGATCTTTTTGTTGAAAGATACCGAAATCTAGGCACTAATATTAGTGGATTAACTGAAAGTTTCTTTATAAAGCTGGAAGTATTTAAAAAGTTACTTAAAGATAATCAAAGCAAAAAATATTGCAAGTTTTATTACATTCATAAAGATACTCATTTGAATATCGGCATATGTTTCTCTGATAACGACCAATGTGTTATTATAGAAAAGGAAGATAAATTATTTGACTTATTTGGTGAAACTATAGAGGATGGAAATTTCATAAAAATGAAAAATGATTTTGAGAATGACTTAGGAGGTAAATTATCTCCTCACACTAATGGCATTAAAGACATTTTGACTTTTTACACTTTAGACCAGATTGATTATTATATAACGGAAATGGAGAAATCATACCCAACTATTTATGGCTTAAAATTTAATATGTGGCAATATTGTCCAACTAATATAGATCCTGAACTTGCAGAAGAATTTACAAAAAGAAACAATAGAATTTCTTTCTGCGTTCATGCATTATTTAACAAGAAAAACAACTTATATAGTGAAGGTGATGCATATGACTTAGGTAATCTAAGACCTTAAATGAATAATATTTATGAAATAGTATTATTAATCACACTATTAAAATCAATGGTTTTGGTTCGAAAATTTAATCTTTCTAGCCAAAACTATTTATTTATTTATCTCCTTGTTACTTTTCTTGTAGAATTATTTTCAGAGGTAATTATTTTATTAGAAAAAAAATGGAGTTTTCAGTATACTTTATATTGTATATTCTGCATACTGTTTTTTTGGTTTTATTATTCCAGACAATTCAATGAAAATTTAAAAAAGAAACTCAATTTACTTTCTGTTATTCTTGTGATTTCTATTTTGATATTCCCTAACTTTTTGGGAGAAAACTTAAATTCAAAATTAATTAGTGTTTTACCCTTCTTTTATATTTTGTACAGTATGTTATGGTTTTACCAAAAAATAGCTTTTCCATCCAAAGACAAAATTACAGACGATCCTAATTTTTGGATTTCATCTGCCTTACTTTTCTGGAGTTGTTTCTTTATTTTTAGAGAAATTCCTAGAGATTTTTTTAATAAGACAGATAAAGACTTTTTAAATTTATTATGGCAATTCTTATATTTTATTAGTAGTATTATGT
>NZ_NCWQ01000071.1:0-67899 GCF_002156885.1 Flavobacterium sp. AJR
AGTTTTTTTTATTGCTACTCTGATTTTTTTTTAAATCCATAGATTTTAAATTAAAAATCTGCGTTACCTGCTAAATCTGCGTGAAAAAATATTTTTAATTTTTAATTCTCAATTTTTAATTTTTAATCATTATAGATATTTGTAACATGGGATAGTAAGAAAGTTTTCAAAGTCGAGAGTTATAACCAACCTTTCCAGTACTTTTTCAGCCAAAGGAAACCAGCGTTTTTCATAGTTTTCTTCGCCCAATTCCTTTTTAATTTTACTGAATTCATCTAAAGCTAATTTGTGATAATAGGCAAGATTCAACTGCTTTCCATTATCCAAAACCACTTTGTTATATAACCATTGCCACAATTGCGATCTCGAAATCTCTGCTGTTGCCGCATCTTCCATTAAATTATGTATAGCCGCTGCACCTTGTCCGTTAAGCCAGGAAGCCAGATACAAAACTCCCACATTAATATTTTTTCGAACTCCTTCTTCAGTTATAGTACCATTTGGCACTTCAAGCAAATCTTGCTCGGTAATTGTAAGATGCGGTCTTGTTATATGAATCTGATTTGGTGTTGGCATTCCTGCATCAAATATCTCTTTTGCTAATGAAACCAAATCTGGATGTGCTACCCATGTTCCGTCGTGACCGTTACGAACCTCACGCTCTTTATCGGCTTTTACTTTCGCGAAAGCGATAGCATTAGCCTCATCATTATTCTTAATCGGAATTTGAGCTGCCATTCCTCCAATTGCGTGAATACCTCTTTTATGACATCTCTGAATTACCAGATTAGAATACGCTTTCATAAAAGGAGAAGTCATATTTACCTGATCTCTATCCGGAACTAAAAATGAAGGATGTTTGTGGAATTTTTTTATGTACGAAAAGATATAATCCCAACGACCACAGTTTAATCCAACAATATGATTTTTTAATTCGAATATAATTTCGTCCAGCTGAAAACTTGCCGTTATCGTTTCTATAAGAACCGTAACTTTAATCGTTCCTTGAGGAATTCTTAAATAGTTCTGAGTAAATTCAATCACGTTATTCCACCAACGTGCTTCTAGATAATGTTCTAATTTTGGAATATAGAAATAAGGTGCTGTTCCGTTTTCAAGTAATTTTTTATGATTATGAAAAACATACAAACCAAAATCTACCAATGACCCTGAAACTTCCTGACCCTCTACCAGAACATGTTTCTCATTAAGATGTATTCCTCTAGGTCGAACAATTAAAGTCGCGATATTTTCATTTAACTGATAGGTTTTGTTTTTAACCTCATCGGTCAAACTGATAGTTTTATTTACAGCATCGATTAAGTTTACTTGTCCGCTCATTAAATTTCCCCATGTTGGAGAAGTACTATCTTCAAAATCAGCCATGAATGTTTTCGCACCAGAATTAAGGGCATTGATAATCATTTTTCTATCAACTGGCCCTGTAATCTCTACTCTCCTATCCAATAAATCTTTAGGAATGGATCCTGCTGTCCAATTATCTTCTCTGACTAATTTAGTTTCAACTGGAAAAGTTGGCATGACGCCTTGATCAAATAAAATTTGTTTCTGCTCTCTCTGAAACAGTAATAGTTTACGTTGAGAATCAAATTTTCGATGCAATTCTGTTATAAAAGCTACTGCTTCATCTGTCCAGATAGCAGTATAAGAATTGTTTTTTTCGGCTAAAAACTCCATTGCCGTCTCTGTAATTTCCAATTGGTTTTTCATAGCTAATACATTTTATACGACAATGTTATAAAAAAGTTCAATACAAAACAAGCGAACGTTCGCTAAATATTAAAAATATTTTTTTGGCGATTATTTTTATAATGCGTATTTTTGAGTTATGGACATTGAAAAAGACTATATCAAGCTTATTTTCGGACTTAAATTAAAACAGGTTCGCACGCAAAAAAACCTTTCGTTATTTGGCTTAGCCAAACTCACGAACCTTTCTAAATCCTATTTGAACGAAATAGAAAAAGGAAAGAAATATCCGAAGACTGATAAGATTTTACTCTTGTGCGAAAATCTTGACATAAGTTACGATCAAATGGTTTCTTTGAAACTAGATAACAACTTGGCACCGATAGGCGAAATTTTAAAATCTGGTATTTTAAAAGAAATTCCGTTAGAGCTTTTTGGAATCCATGAAAACGATTTAATTGATATTATTGCTAATGCTCCTGCAAAAGTCAATGCCTTTATTAGCACCATAATAGAAATTGCACAACACTATAATTTAAGTCGGGAAAGTTTTTTCTTGGCATCATTGCGTTCCTACCAAGAAGCACACACAAATTACTTTGAAGATTTAGAAAATAAAGTAGTTGCTTTCTCAAAATCATTCCAGATTAATCTTGAAAATCAAATTTCAACTCTTGAGTTAAGTGCCATTCTAAAAGAAGAATACGGTTATACAATTAAAGAACTCTTCTTTAAAGATCAGGAAGCTTTGGGCGATTTACGATCTATTTATGTTCCTAAAAGCAAAACTTTATTACTTTCTAAAGAAATAGATGATCCACAAAGGGCTTTTATATTAGCCAAAGAAATAGCTTATAATTACTTAGAGATAACCGACAGATTACTGACCTTCAGCTGGATAAAGTTTGATAATTTTGATCAGGTCTTGCATAATTTTTACGCTTCCTATTTTGCTGGAGCATTATTATTACCTAGAAAATTATTAATAGATGACATTAATCTTTTCTTAACCAAAGAGCATCCAAGACCTGAAGAGTTTGTTGTTTTAATCGAAAAATTCAATGTTTCGCCTGAATCATTTTACCAAAGATTAACCAATCTTTTGCCAAAGGATTTTCATTTAAAGAATTTATTCTTCCTGAGAATGTCCCATCATATAGGCTCGGGAACGTATCAAATAAAAAAAGAACTTCATATTACCAATCAGCAAGAACCTCATGCTAATGAAATGAATGAGCATTATTGCCGCCGATGGGTTTCTATTAAAACCATTGACGAAGCGATTAAACAAAACAAAGCGCATTTCTTTGACGCTCAAATTTCGAGTTATGAGAATAGCGGAAACGAATATTTGGTTTTTTCATCGGCTACCAAAGATCCTTTTGTAGAAAACTGTATCCGAAGTATTTCGGTTGGAATCTTGATTACTCCAGCCATGAAAAAGAAATTTAAGTTTATAGAAGCTAAACCAGTCGTAAAACAAATAGTTGGTGTTACTTGCGAAACTTGCGCTGTAAAAAATTGCTTACAAAGAGCCTCGCCTCCAACTCAACTTGAAAACAAGAAACGCCACGAAAATACCGATTTAGTGGTACAGCAGTATATAGCGAAATATAGTTAAATTAGATTTCTAGACTTCTTAGACATTAGATTTCTTAGATTTTCACACAATCTTGTCATCTCTGACAATGTTCCGGTTAGGTTATGGCTAGGTTATGGCTGCTTTATGCGGTAAAACAAGCCTTTGTTTCTTTATCACTCAGAACCTCAGAGCCTCAGCAACTCAAAACCTTTGAACCTTTGCCCCTCTGAACCTCTCAAAAAACCTCTGAACCTCAAAAAAATTCATTTCTTAATCTAGGTTAAGTGCTCTCCCTTTCCTTTGGTTGTAAATTTGCCCTATCAAATAACAACAAACACAAACAATCATGGAAAATATAGTAATACACAAAGCCGAAACTCGTGGAAATGCAAACCACGGTTGGTTAAATGCATATCACAGTTTTAGTTTCGCAACCTATTACGATTCAGAGCGTATACAATTTGGAGCACTTCGCGTTTTAAACGATGATACTATTGCAGCAGGAATGGGTTTTGGCACGCATCCTCACGATAATATGGAGATTATTACCATTCCGCTAGAAGGAGATTTAGCTCATAAAGACAGCATGGGAAATACCGAAATCATTAAACATGGAGATATCCAGGTAATGAGTGCCGGAACAGGGATCCAACATAGTGAGTTTAATCCAAACGCAGATAAACAAACTAAATTATTACAGATTTGGTTGTTCCCAAACAAACGCAATGTAACTCCACGTTACCAACAAATTTCTTTAAAAACAGAAGACAGACATAATAAATTACAGCAAGTATTATCTCCGAATCCTGATGATACTGGAGTTTGGATTCATCAAGACGCTTGGTTTCATATGGGGAATTTTGATGCTGGAACCACAACAGAGTATTCAGTTAAAAAAGAAGGAAACGGTTTATATGCTTTTATTTTAAAAGGAAACGTAACCATCAACGGGCAAGAATTAAATACTCGTGATGCAATAGGAATCAAAGATTTTAAAACAGCAAATATTACTGCAAATACCGATGCGGAATTTTTATTAATGGAAATTCCGATGCAAGTAAATTATTAATTCAACATTATATAAAACTATTATTTAATAAATAAAAACAAAAAATTATGGCAACTACAAAATGGGCAATTGACCCAACACACTCAGAAATTGGTTTTAAAGTAAAACACATGATGTTTACTAATGTTTCAGGTAAATTTAATGACTATGAAGCTACTATTGCAAGCAATGAGAATAACTTTGAGAACGCAGCGATTACTTTTTCTGCAGACATCAAATCTATTGATACCGGAAACACAGATAGAGACAATCATTTAAGAAGTGCTGATTTCTTTGATATAGAAAACAGTCCAAAAATGACTTTTAAATCTAGTTCATTTACAAAAATAGACGATGGTAATTACGAACTTACTGGTAATTTAGACATCAGAGGTGTTGAAAAACAAGTTAACCTTCCGGTAGAATTTAGCGGAATCATGACTGACCCATGGGGAAACACAAAAGTTGGTTTGAATATTACAGGAAAAATCAACCGTAAAGATTGGGGATTAAACTGGAACTCAGCATTAGAAGCTGGTGGAGTTTTAGTAAGCGATGATGTTCGTTTGAACATCGAATTGCAATTTGCAAAACAATAATTATCCCTACATAAATTTTAGTATTTAATTTGGTTAAAACCCTATGCTTTGAAAGAAGTATAGGGTTTTGTTTTTTTTGTATTTTCTAAACAACACCGAATGTTTGCGGAATTATATTATGAAGACGCACTGCGGTGCGCCTCTACAAACAGGACGTAACAACCGTTATTTGAAAAAATCCGTTTTTATCCGTGTCTTCACTTTTGTGAATCCGTTTAATCTGCGTTCTATTTACCATGAGATTTGCGATTGTAATTCTATTACTTACTCACATTCCGAGGCTTCGACTCCGCTCAGCCTGACAACCGTTTTTACCTTACATCTAGCTTATCGCATCTCTCATCTCATCTTACTTCTAACATCTTACTTCTCTTATCTTGCTTCTAACATCTTGCTTCCCTCACCTCTCAAAAAAAGCTACTTCTTCAAATTCCTAAACTCAGTTGGCGATAAGTTGGTATATTTTTTAAAGACTCTAGAGAAATACGAATAATCATCATACCCAACTTCTTCTGCAATTTCATTTACCGCTAGTTGTTTATCAATTAGCATTCTTTTTATCTCCAAAACAACTCGATCTGTAATTACTTCTGTCGCAGTTTTTTTTAAAATATCATTACATATTCTATTAAGATGCTTTAAGGTAATATGCAATTGTTCAGCGTAAAATGAAGGCGATTTATTAGTCTTAAAATGAAGTTCCAAAAGCTCTTCAAATTTCTTTATTTTTATGTTATAAGGATGCACTTCATGAACATCAGAATCATCATATTTCCTTGCAATTTCTATATGAATTGAATCTAAAAGATTAAGCATTTTATCCAACTGGTATTTATTCTTCTGCTTACTTTCTCGCATTAACAACTCAAAATAAGGTGCAATTCCTTTTATAGAATCGGCATCAAAATAAACTTGAGGTTTATTATTTATCGAACTGTAAAAAGCATAATCATTAATTTTTTTTTGACCAAAATACAGGTTGTACATTTCCTGAGAGAAGATTACAACATATCCTTCAATATCTTGTGCTAAACTCCAAAAATGGATTTGTCCTGGCTGAAGTAAAAACAAACTTCCTTTTTTTATATCAAATCTATCAAAATCAATCTCATGAATTCCAGAACCATCCGTAAACAAAACCATTAAATAGGAATCATGACGATGTGGCTTCTCGACAAAACTGTGTGTTTTTAAATGTTCGGTAAACGAATTAACATAAAAATCACTCCTCGTATCATTACAACTAAAATTGGTAACGCTATAAATTGGATACTTTTTCATGGGTATAAATGTCTTTATTGTGCTATAATAAGCGAAGATATAAAAACAGAATTGAAAACCAGCGCGGTATCTTTGTATATAATAAAAAATGAATCAATTATGTCATATATGATCACCCATGTTTTAAGAAATGAATGTCCTAATTGTCACAAAGGAAAAGTTCTAGATGAGAAAAATATATTTTTCACATTCAAATTTCCAAAAATGCACAAAACTTGTAGTGAATGTGGTTTTAAATTCGAGAAAGAACCTGGTTTCTTTTTTGGCGCCATGTATATGAGCTATGGACTAACTGTAGCACAAGGCATTGCTACTTATTGCATTGCTCAATTTTTCTTTGAAAAAAATTTCGATTTAAGAATCATTCCAATTATTGCCGTAGTGATTATTGCTTTTTCTTTCTTTAATATCCGACTTTCGAGATTGTTGTGGATTTATATGTTTAAGAATTATTCAAGCTAAAAAAAATAGTATTTTTGTCTTTCAATTGAAACTAATTTTTCAATCTTAGAATCACTAAATTTTTAAATTAAAAGAAATGAAAGCATACGTATTTCCAGGTCAAGGCGCACAATTTACAGGAATGGGCAAAGACTTATATGAAAATTCGGCTTTAGCCAAAGAATTATTTGAAAGAGCTAATGAAATATTAGGTTTCAGAATCACAGATATCATGTTCGAAGGTACTGCCGAAGAACTAAAAGAAACCAAAGTAACCCAGCCTGCTGTATTCTTGCATTCGGTTATTTTAGCCAAAACTTTGGGAGAAGATTTTAAACCAGAAATGGTAGCAGGTCACTCTTTAGGAGAATTTTCTGCTCTAGTTGCAAACGGTACTTTGTCTTTTGAAGACGGATTAAAATTAGTTTCTCAACGTGCTTTGGCAATGCAAAAAGCATGCGAAATTACTCCATCTACAATGGCTGCAGTTTTAGGATTAGCAGATAATGTAGTGGAAGAAGTTTGTGCTTCGATAGACGGAATTGTAGTTGCAGCAAACTATAACTGTCCTGGACAATTAGTAATTTCTGGTGAAACTAGTGCTGTTGAAAAAGCTTGTGAAGCAATGAAAGCTGCTGGAGCAAAACGCGCTTTAATATTACCTGTTGGAGGAGCTTTTCACTCTCCAATGATGGAACCTGCAAGAGAAGAATTAGCTGCTGCGATTGAAGCAACAACTTTCTCTACTCCTATTTGTCCTGTATATCAAAACGTAACTGCAAGTGCAGTTTCTGATGCAAACGAAATAAAAAAGAATTTAATCATTCAGCTTACAGCTCCTGTAAAATGGACACAATCTGTACAACAAATGATTGCTGATGGTGCTACTTTATTTACAGAAGTAGGTCCAGGAAAAGTTTTAGCTGGATTAATTGGAAAAATTGATAAAGAAGCTGTTACGGCGAATGCATAATTTTAAGTCGTAGTTACAGTTTTAAGTAGTCAGTCTAAAAATTGTCAATACAAATAGAATCCTCACAAGCATATGTTTGTGGGGATTTTTTTATTATCCACATCATCAATACAATAGTATTTGTGTAATTTTGAAAATCCACACAAATCACAAAACCACAATGACATCTGAAAAATTCACATTCATAAAAACCGATAAAAAGATAATTAAACTATACTTTGATACTATCGCTGTTATTGTAGGCTTAGGGAATTATGTACAAATAATAACTGTAGACAACACAAAATACACCTATTACAAATCTCTAAAAGAATTAATCGATGTATTACCCAAAGAATTTATGAGAGTTCATAATTCATCAATAGTCAATTTAACTAATATTGACAGCATAGAAGATAATCATATTATTGCCAAGGGAAACAAAATCACCATTGGCAAAACCTACAAAGAATGTCTAAATACTGCTCTCGATAAATTTATGCTATAACCATCTACATAAAAAAACAAGCAGTATGTGTAGTATTTACACACTACTGTATAAAATAGTTTCATGTGCTTTATACTTTGTTTTCATTTGCCTGAACATTAAACAATTCAGTAATGATTAAAGCAATTTTAAAAATCACATTTACTATTATTATGACTACACAAATTTCGAATGCGCAAAAATACCCTCTAAAGGAAGATGTAGCTACTATTAATGGAATTATGAAAGCTACATACGAAGCCGTTTCTGGAGAAGCTGGCGAAAAAAGACAATGGGAACGCGACCTTTCGCTTCATGACACAAATGCTATCTATTCTTTTCCATTAGAAAACGCCGCAGGAAAACTACAACATACTACTATGACTCTTAAAGAGTTTCACAAAGAAACGGATGATATGGTTGCAAAAACAGCTTTCTATGAAAATGAAACAAACAGAGAAGTTCGTGTGTTTGGAAATATTGCGCACGTTTGGAGCACTTACGAAACTCGATTAGTAAAAAACGGTCCTGTTGCCCGAAGAGGCATTAACAGTATACAACTTTATTATAACGAAGGAAGATGGTGGATTATATCTTGGATTTTTGATAAAGAAAAAGAAAACCAAAAAATCCCGCAAACTTTCGATCCGAAATAACAACTCTACATTATCCTAACAGGTTTTAAAAACCTGTTAGGTATTTAGAATATACATTATATCATACCTACAAGACTTAAAAAACACCTTGCAGAATTAGAGTTCATATCAAAAAGCAAATTATCTCGCCTGAACGGCTGTATCTGTAAAGTCAGAAAACACACCATCCAATCCTAATTTATAGAATGCCTGATATTCTAAAGTTGGGTTATTTTTATAATTACTCAACAATCGTTTCCCTTCATTTCTAAACGTATAAGCATGTACCAGTAATCCTTTTTTATGCGCATCTGAAATTAAAGTTGTTGGCGACAAGGCTTCTTTATCAGCGTCATCTACTTTACCATCAGCATTTATATCATCAGCCTTTCCATCTTTATTTACATCTGTTCCTTTATAAGGAATAATAAAAGGCTTCCAAGGACCAATTCCTGTTGCGTAGGTTTTAACAAAATCCAAACCTTCCTGAGTTCTAAAAAATCCGTAATCTCTAGTGTCTCCTTTTAAATGCCAATCATACGGTTTTCCATCAGAAATAATCTCTCCTTCGGGAACTGTAAAAATTAAATCTCCATTTAAAGCCACATCATAGCAACTTAACAACTGGATAATTTTAACCGTTGACTTACTTCTGATATATTGCAAATTAGAAACTTCAAACGACTGAATATAAACTGGAGATGAAGCACTGTTCCAACCTTCAGCAGTTAACATTTCTAATAGCTTATCTGTGATTTTTAAACCTAATGCTTCATGAAAAGAAGGGTGTTTTGTTTCAGGATAAATCCCTATAACACGTCCTGATTGTGCTGATTTTTGTTTTGCTAAAGCAATAACTTCTGCAAATGTTGGAATCGAATATTTATTATTATACGCTTGAGAACGCTCCGCAAAAGCTTGTTTTGCTTTTAATTGTTTTATTTCTGCCAAAGTAAAATCAGAAACAAACCAATCGGTTATCATTGCACCATCAATATTTTTGGTAGTTTTTTTAGAAGCAAAAGCTGGAATTTCTGACACATTTGTAGTTCCGGATAACATTGGTTCATGACGAACTACTAGTTGTCCATCTTTCGTCATTACTAAATCGGGCTCTATAAAATCGGCACCCATTTCTATAGCTTTTGTATATCCTTCGATTGTATGCTCTGGCAAATAACCCGATGCACCACGGTGCGCCACTACAATAGGATTTGCACCTGTTAAAGTAGGATATTTTCCATTTTCGGGCGTTTGATTATCATCATTCATATCACAAGCCAATAACAAAATTACAGCACTTAAGAAAATTGTACTTTTTAAAATTTGAAATGAGTTCATAGTTTATATTTTCAGCAAATAAATGCCATTTTCACTCAACAAACGTTAGCACTGAGTTAAGTATCAGTTATATAATTTTACAATAAAAATAAATTTACAAAACATTTGCTTCTTCGCAATGATTATTTAAAATTCCCGTAATCAAGAAGTTTTCATTCTGCTTTTCGAAGAAAATAAACCATGTAGTTCTTTTATTTACTTTATAGAAAATGTAATTTGAACCTAAGGATTGTAGTCTTTTTGGTGTTACCTTATGAGGGAAACTAGAAATTTCCAGAATTATAAAATCTACAATTTTATCAACATAAAGTTGAGCACTTTTAGGATAACTGAAATATTCTTCAACAAAAAGAGTAAAAACCAATTTATCAAAATATTCTAGAACAGTTTGTTCGAAAATTATTTTTCCCAAGGATATGCTTTTATTCTTTTAAGCATTTCAGCCTTAAATTCTTCGGGCGTATATCCTTTTTTCATCTCTTCATCAAAATCAAAAGTAGCCCTGTCGATTCCCTTAAATTTAGCTTTAGAAACCTCATATTCAACCGAAGGTTCTTCGACTTTGTTTATTTTGGAGTTTTCTTTTTTAGCATTCATGATAATTTTATTTAACTGTCAAATTTACAACATTTTACATTAAACAAAAAATCCCAAACTATCATAAATAATAATTTGGGATTTCTATTTAATTAGAAATAAGATTTTTATACAATCTTTTTTTCTTTCTTTTTATAGTTGATAATAAAAACTCCTGATATAATAAGCGCTGTAGCTATAATAAAATCGACAGTAATTACTTCGTCCAACAATAACCACCCCAGAAAAACTGCAATTATAGTATTAAAGTAAGACAAAATAGAAACCTGAATAGCCGTAACTCGTTTTAAAGCATAATGATAGGAGAAAAAAGCAAGTATTGATCCAAAAACAGACAAATACAAAGCTGCAAAAATACTTCTCGTACTCCATAAACTCACATCTGGATTTGGAGAAAAAATAAATGCCAAAACCAACTGAACCAAAGTAGCAATAGTAAACTGATAAAATAAATTCAGCGTAATATTATTCGATTTATGAGCGTGAGTCTTTGTATAAATTGTACCTGCCGCCCAACCTAAAATTGCTAAACTCATAAATATAAGTCCGTGTTGGTAATTCGAATCTAAAAACGAACCAAGTCCATCTTTAAAAATAAAAACAACTCCTGTAAAACCAATTATTACTCCTATAACACCTTTTAAGCTTGGCTTTTGCAATCCGAATAAAACACTTCCTATAAAAATAAGTACAGGTGATAGAGCACTCATTATAGATGCTAACCCACTCGGTAAAGTTTGTTCCGCAACTGTAGTAAAACCATTTGCAATTACAATCATTAATAAAGCTGGAATTAATTGGTGTTTAAAATTCTCCCAACCAATCCATTTTAATTCTTTTTTAAACAGTAAAATAGTCATTGCTATTAATCCTGCTAAACCCTGACGAATAGAGGTTACAAACCATGGCGGAATTGTTTCTACCGCAACCCTGATTCCTAAAAAAGTTGTTCCCCACACAATCCCTACTGTTGCCATGCAGAGATATAATTTATAATCTGGCTTTTGTTGCATCGCTAATACTATGTCTTTTAAATAAAAAAGTCCCAAATTATAATGCTATAATTTGGGACTTTTAAAATACTATCTATTTTAAATTAAGAAACTTTATTTCTTATCTTTTCTTCCCATTTCCAAGCGCTCTTCATCGCTTCATCAAGCGTTGATTGAGCTTTCCATCCCAGCACATCATTAGCTTTTGCTGTATTTGCATAGGCCTCAGTAATATCACCTTCTCTTCGCGCTACAATTTTGTATGGTAATTTTTTATCGCTTACCTTTTCAAAGCTTGTAATCACCTCAAGAACAGAACTTCCTTTTCCTGTACCCAGATTAAATGTTTCTACTTTATCCAGATTCTTTTTAGTCAATAATCTTTGCAGAGCCACAACATGCGCTTTTGCTAAATCAACGACATGAATATAATCACGAACACAAGTACCATCAGTTGTAGGATAATCATCTCCATAAACTGATAACTCCTGACGCAATCCGATTCCGGTTTGTGTAATAAAAGGAACTAAATTTTGAGGAACTCCAATCGGTAACTCTCCAATTTCTGTTGATGGATGCGCTCCAATCGGATTAAAATAACGCAATAAAATAGCATTGATATTAGTTGCTTTTGCAGTATCTCTAATAATTTCTTCACCAATTTTCTTGGTATTTCCATAAGGAGATATTGGTTGTTGCACAGGAGCATCTTCTGTAATTGGCATTTTTTCGGCTTGACCGTAAACCGTACAAGAAGAACTAAATATAAAACTAGCTTCAGGTTTTTGCTGTAACTCTTGTAAAAGATACACCAAGCTACTAATATTGTTTTCGTAGTACAAAAGTGGATTTTCAACACTTTCTCCAACCGCTTTTGATGCCGCAAAATGAATTACCCCAGTAACATCATTATATTTCTTAAAGAAGTTTTGCACTGCAGCCTTTTCTCTTAAATCTAATTTTTCGAATAAAGGCGTTTTACCTGTAATGGCTACAATACCTTTTAAAACATCTTCTGAAGAATTAGAAAGATTATCAATTATTACAACTTCAAAGCCTTCATTTTGCAATTCGACTACGGTATGCGAACCGATAAATCCTAATCCCCCTGTTACTAATACTTTCATTTCCTGGTTGTTTTTTAGCTATTTATTTAGTCTGGTTTATTTTAAAAATTCAATTACACTATCAGTAATGAATTTAATTTGCTCATCGTCAAGCTCAGTATGCATTGGCAACGACAATACTTCTTGTACCAATTGATTAGTTACTGGGAAATATTCTTCTTTATAACGAACATCTACATATGCTTTTTGCGAATGCAACGGAATTGGATAATAAATTGCACAAGGAATTCCTTTATCCTGTAAATGTTGCAACAATCCGTTTCTGTCTGCATTTATAATTCGCAAAGTATATTGATGAAAAACGTGGTCGTTTTCGTTAGCATTAAATGAAGGCGTAATAATGTTAGCATGACCCGCTAATGCAGCATTATACTTAGTTGCTGCTTCACGACGTGCTTTATTATATTCATCTAATAATGGAAGTTTTACATTTAAAACTCCTGCCTGAATACTATCTAAACGTGAATTTACACCCACTACATCATGATGGTAACGCTCATACATTCCGTGATTTACAATTCCACGAATAATGTGTGCCAAAGCATCATCATTTGTAAAAATTGCTCCACCATCTCCATAACAACCTAAGTTTTTAGATGGAAAGAAAGAAGTTGCAGCTACATGCCCCATAACTCCTACTTTGGTTTTTGCACCAGATTTAGAAACATAATCAGCTCCTATTGCTTGTGCATTATCTTCGATTACATACAAATTATGTTCCTTGGCAAGATCCATAATTGCATCCATATTAGCAGCACGTCCGAACAAATGTACCGGAACGATTGCTTTAGTTTTTGGAGTAATTGCTTTTTTAATTGCATCGATAGAAATGTTCATACTATCCATCTCAACATCTACTAAAACTGGAGTTAATTGCAACAAAGCAATCACCTCTACAGTGGCAGCAAAAGTAAAATCGGCAGTAATAACTTCATCTCCTGGTTTTAAATCCAACCCCATCATTGCGATTTGCAATGCATCTGTACCGTTTGCACAAGGTATAACATGTTTTACTCCTAAATAGGTTTCAAGATTTTTCTGGAATTCATGAACTAATGGCCCATTAATATATGTATTTGTATCTAAAACGTCTTGAATTGAAGCATTTACAGCTACTTTTATTTTATCATATTGACTTTTTAAGTCAACCATTTGAATTTTTTTCATTTCGATATTCTAATTTAAAGTTTGCGTTCCCGAATAAAGAAAGCCACATTTCTATTGACCTTCAAAATAATACTTCCGAAAACGAGCAACAAAAATAGTTATTTAATGAGTTTAAACCAATGAAAATAATTGAAAGAAACGTATTTTAGCCCCAAATATTTAACTATGCTTTTTCTATACAATCTAATCGTTTTTGTTGTAGCCTTTTTATTAAAAATAGTAGCCCTTTTTAGTCCAAAAATTAGACTTTTTGTAAACGGAAGAAAAGATGTTTTTACTATCCTTAAAGAAAAGATAAAACCCTCAGACAAAACGATTTGGTTTCACGCTGCTTCACTAGGCGAATACGAGCAAGGATTACCCGTTATTGAAAAAGTAAAAGAAAAATACCCTTCTCATAAAATCATTGTTACTTTCTTTTCTCCTTCAGGTTATGAAGTCAGAAAGAATAATACTGTTGCTGATGTAACGCTTTATTTGCCATTGGACACTAAATATAATGCTAAGCAATTTCTAAAACTTGCTCACCCAGAAATGGTATTCTTTATCAAATATGAGTTCTGGCTAAACTACCTTAATGAACTAAAGAAAAACAATATCCCTACTTATTTAGTTTCGGGAATTTTTAGAGACAATCAGATATTCTTTAAATGGTATGGTGGTTTTTATAAAAAAGCGCTTGATGCCTTTACTTATTTTTTTGTTCAAAACGAAAGCTCCAAAAACAAAATTGAATCTATCGGATATAAGAACGTAATTATTTCGGGTGATACCCGATTTGATCGTGTTGTTGCTATTTTGGAACGTGATAATACTTTAGATTTTATTGCTGAGTTTAAAAACAACACAACTACTATTGTTATTGGTAGTTCATGGCCTAAAGACGAAGTTTTACTAACAAAATACATCAATACTACCCAAGAGCGTGTAAAATTTATTATCGCTCCACATAATATCAAACCAGAACAAATTACTGCGCTACAACAATCTATTACTAAGAAGACAATTCTGTTTTCTGAAAAAGAAGGCAAGAACCTAGCAGATTATGATGTATTTATAATTGATACTGTCGGAATACTAACCAAGATATATAGCTACGCAACGATTGCTTATGTAGGCGGTGGTTTCGGAAATCCTGGCGTTCATAATATTCTCGAGCCTGCAACTTTTGGCCTTCCTATTATAATTGGACCAAATTATTCCCATTTTGCCGAAGCCACAGAACTTGTACAATTAGGAGGCTGCATATCTATTACTACTACGGAAGAACTGAAAAAAGAATTCAACAACCTTATTACAGATAAAAACCACTTTAACGAGAAAGGATTAATTTGCAAGTCTTACGTTCAAAACAAGAAGGGAGCTACCGATAAAATTATGAGTACTATTTAATCTCTCTCCCTAAATTATCATAAAACATGTTATTCAAATCATAATTTTTCGACTGTTTCCAGATAAAATAAATTAGAATTTCAAATTTTCACAACCAATATCAATCCATTTCTACAGAGATTAATCCAATAAAAAATAAAAAAGTACCGTATTTACTAGTCTTGCCGAGTACCTTTTACTAAAAAACACCCCTTTAAACATTAATTCATTACCTCTAAAAGCTTTTTAACGTTTTTGGCACGTTAATTGATAATAAGATAAACGTAGGCAACGAAGAATATTTTAAAAAAAAAATAAAAAAATATTTTACATATTAAAAAATTTATATCTTTGCCACGAATTAATAATTAACCTTTTATAATAAAGTAAGATGAAAAAAGTATTTTTAAGTTTAGCTGTTGTTGCTGTTTTAACTGTTGTATCTTGTAAAAAAGCTGACGCTGCTCCTGCTGACGACGCTGCTGCTGTAGTTGATTCTGCTGCTGTTGTTGTTGATTCTGCTGCTGCTGTAGTTGATTCTGCTGCTGTTGTAGTTGATTCTGCTGCTGCTACTGCTACTGATGCTGCTAAAACTGCAACTGAAGCTGCAAAAAAATAATTAGAACCTAGATTCTAAAATTTTTAAAACCATCCTTGAGATGGTTTTTTTTGTGCTTATAATTTTTGAAATTCTAATATTTCAAAATTGCTTCGCCTGTTCACTATCATTTGAGTCCAAATTCAAGCAATAGAATTTAAAAAGCAAAAAAAAATCCCAAATCCCAACCTTTTACAGTATTGGAATTTGGGATTTCTTTTTATTAGAATTTATCGCTTTCCTAATCTTCCATCTCCTCCTCAACAACTTCATCTTCAAAAATAGATTCACTTGATGAAAAATCCAAAGTTTCAGACCTCGCAGCATAAGTTACTATTTCCTTAACTCCTTTCTGCAAAAGCAATTCTGTAGTGTATTTTCGACTTGTAGCAAAATGAACCTCACCCAACATCAATTTAAAAAAATACTTACCACCAGAACCTTTAAATTTCAAAAACCTAGCCTGATCAATATTTGCCTTAAACTTCTCAATATCCTCTTCACCCTCAAACTTCAACTCGTAACTCAAACTTGTAAATATCACTTTGCCTTTTCTCGAAGTAAACACAAATTTATACTCATCATTAAACCTCTTACTTATCACGAAAGCACCCATTTATATTTTAAATTTTTAGATTGTTGATTACAAAACCCCAGACTTCTAGATTACTGATTTCAAAACCAACGAAGATTTATTCAAAGCTCATAATCAAGTATTATTAAGTTTACTTTTAAGATTACAAACTTTTGTAAAATAAAAAAACCCCTTCAAAAAGAAGAGGTTTTTAGTACTCAGAGCGGGACTTGAACCCGCACGAACATTGCTGTTCACTGGATTTTAAGTCCAGCGTGTCTACCAATTTCACCATCCGAGCAATATAACAAAACATAGCCTCTTGTTATATTTCCATTATTTAATCTTTTAATTATTATACATGAAAAAAATTATTCTATTATTTAGTTTAATGCTTATTATTACTTCTTGCTCATCTAACGATGAAGATACTTATGGCATTTTTAATCCCCCTAACTGGATTCAAGGAACTTGGAAAGAGGAAACTTCTGGAGCAATATTAACTTTTACATCACGTGATATAAAATATACCACAATAGGTGATTCTTTTTCTTTTAGCAAACAAACAACCAAGTTCTCTAATACATTACCACAAGAAATTTCTTCTAGCCCAAATTTATATGTATCTGATTTTTCTCAAGGCAAAGAAGGTTCCATAATCCGATTTAACTTTGTAAAAACATCCGATACAAAAATGGAATCAAAAGGACATCTGCCTGGAAATTACATAAAACAATAAGCATCTAGAAATTCTTGCTCAAATAAAAGTGAGTTCAAAACCGTAAATTATTTTCAAATTAAATGATTTACGGTTTTTTTTGTCCACTAGTACAAATTCACAAACAACTCCTTGTGATTTTTATTGCAAAAACGCGATTTTCTTACAGTAAGTTGTATTTTTTAAGTAAAAAGATAAAAATAATTCTTTAACACTGTAACAATTAGTTTCTATAGTAGTCTTATGACATATAGTATTACAAAACACAAACTACTCAATATAAATCGTCTGAGTATTGATATAAAAATTTATTTGTTTTTTTATGATATAACATTTTTAAATATTTCTGAATTAGTACGTAGAAATTAAATACAAATTAAAAATGTTCCAGAAAAGACAGATATAAAGCCGTAATCGCTCTTATGTGATTGCGGCTTATTTTTTTTTAAGAAGCAGAAAGTTTCATTTATAAAAGACCTATTTCCCGCTGTACACTATATCTTTTTATCCGCAAAAAGACGGATAAAAAGGATGCCGTTTCCATCAGGGCTAGATTAGAGGTTTTAGATTTTACAAGAACCTTTTTTTGATATTGATGGTGCATACAAATTGCAAATCTGGACTTTCTAATTTAACTTTACTTAAAAATAGTTGTATGAAAATTCATTTCTGGCTTTATAGTTCTAATCTCGAAGTGTCATTTAATTTTTATCAAAAAGTTTTTGATTTCAAAACCGAAGTCTTTACAAATAAAGCAAAAACCTTCTTTGCACCGATTAACAGTCATGTCGAATTAAAAATAAGCACCTTACAAAAACCTATTAATGAAGGAAATATAGAAATAAATGAAGCATCGGTAGACCAATTATACGACACACTTATAAAAAACCAACTCCCTCAAAGCAATGAATCTGATATCGAAAAATTACCTGCAGGTACATTTTCAGGTCCGTGGGATTTTCCTGGTGGAAAAGTGCTTTTCCTAAAAGATCCAGATAATCATTTTATTGTTTTTATGGAATGGTAAATAAACAATATGATTTATTTAATCCGCTGTACGAAGTCTCCTGACTTCGTACTCACTCTAATTTATTTTTATTTATTCTATCAAAGAAAGTGTTCTATTAGTTAATTCATTTTTATATTTCAAAACATCATCAATGCTCGTTAGCAGATACTCATTATTTTCAATAAGAATCTTCATCTTTGAATCATTAAAAACTAACTTACAAATCACTTTTTTGACATTATCATCAATACTAATATTAAAGAAGCTTTTAAAATCTCTATAAAAAATTCTTTCATTTGGAATTTTTTTATTTTGAATAAGTAATGTTCTTATTGTATGATATGCTTGAATTTCAGATTCGGTTGTAATAATTCCACCAGTATTGGAGTTTGATTCTGCAATGACTTTTTTATCATAAAGAGATTTTAATAAAGATGAATTAATCATACTTATCATTTTACCTTGAGTATCGTCATTGAATTTAGTTTTAAAATTCATATTTCTATGAATAATTTTCAATAAATCCTTTGAAGGAGCAATCAATTCTTTTAATAGACTATTTTCAAAATCTTCGACAAAAACTGCTTCTTGTGCTGTTTTAATAATCTCATTAATAACAACATACCTCTTATCAAACTTAATTAGCGTCTCTAAATCTCTATCTGAATAATTAGATAAGTTAAAAACAAAAAAAGGCTTATTATCAATTACATTTGGCTGCAAAACATCTGAATAAAATCTATATTCGATTCCATTTGTCAATACCGCAATTCTTGAATTTTTAGTATTATTAAAATACCCGTTTAGCTGACCCGCTTCTTTATCACTTAATCTACTATTATACTTTTTTGCCTCTACTAAAATTGTATCTTTCTTATTTAGCAAAATAGCATAATCAATTTTTTGACTTATGCGTTCACCAAAATCAGCATTGTATTCTGGTATTAAATCATTCGAAACAAAGTTTAACATTTCGAAAAATGGTTCAATTAAAAATTTACGTGTTTGAGCTTCATTAGTACACAATTCAATTGCATCGCTAATTTTAAAATTCTCAAGAGTTTTTTTTAATTGATTAATAGATTGTTTAGGTATGTTTGTAGTCATTTATAGGTTATTTTCTTAGTTAGATTTTTCAAAACAAAGTCTAATCTAATCAAAATAAATCAATTCCTAATTTTTTTAAAAAGATAAACTCAAAATATCATTAAGAAAATAAGTCCTACTTCAACAAATACCCAAATCGAATAGAACCAAAGAAATAACCTGTATTAGTATTATAAGGGTCCCCCTTTAATTCTTTGCCACGGTAAATAAAAGAATAAGACATATTAAAATTATTGTGGCGGTATTTTAAACCAAACTCAGCATTAAAACGAAGCGGTTCTAAATCAAAAGTTATTGGGCTATTATTGTTAAACATACTACCCTGAATCGTAGCATCATAAAATTGATAATTAACGCTTGGCATGGCGTAAAAGTAAAACTCTCTAATATTGAATTGTGGTTCGAAACTTACTGAAGCATCATGCAAATTAGAGTCATAAATTGGGAGTAATCTCTTAAAGCCTATTCGGGTTAATAATCCCGTAGAAACTCCTGTAAAAATGGTTCCTAGGTTCGCTTCAGATTGAAAATGAAGGTCAATAAAATCATTGTGTTTCGTTGGGAATAATTTCTTAGAATACATAACATGCGCCTGCACGGCAAAAGCATTACTAAGCTGATTTTCCCAACCATATACATTTTTGTAGCCTATTAAATGATGGAAACTTTCCTGGGTTTCTTTTCCTAAAGCATTTGGGCCCATAAAACCTAATTGAAAATCTGTCTTTAAAACCGATTCGCTTTGATAAAAAAAACTTCGGCCTGCTTCGACAAAAAGATATCCTGTAAAAGGACGGTCATTTTTATCAACAGCCGATTGATTAATAAATCTTGGATTATAGATATATTGTCCAAGACGAAATTCTGTAATTTTCTTGTTTATCTTTTCGTTCTCATTCTTTGATAAAAAACGATAGAAAAGCTCTAATCCATTTGTATAATACATGTCATTTTTAGACGATGTATATAAATCATTATCGGTAATCAATCCAATCTCACTGGTTCTACTTTGGGCAAAAACAAAAGTGGTTGCTAAAATAAACAGAATACTAAGTCCCTTTTTTGGTACCATCATAATTAATTTTACCAACGCTACGCATTACTTTAACAATCTTATTTTTTCTTTTATTAATATAACTAGATGACCCAGTTGCTTTAAATTTTCGTGGATTTGGCAAGATAGCTGCAATTCCAGCAGCTTGTATAGGTGTAAGACTCTTTGCGCTCTTACGGTACCAATGTTGCGCTGCAGCCTCAGCTCCATAAACACCATCGCCCATTTCGATACTATTAAGATATACCTCCATAATACGTTCTTTTCCCCAAACCAACTCGATTAAAACTGTAAAATAAGCTTCTAGTCCTTTACGGAAATAGCTTTTCCCTTGCCATAAAAATACATTTTTGGCAGTTTGTTGCGATATCGTACTTCCTCCTCTTATTCTTCTGCCGCGTTCGTTACTTTTATATGCTTTTTGCAATGCCTTAAAGTCAAAACCATTGTGTGTTAAGAAAGTTCCATCTTCACTTGCAATAACAGCTTTTTGCAAGTTCATCGATAAATTTTCTATTGGTTCCCAATCGTGACTAAAATAATTCTCTTTACCAGCCAACTTATTTTCAATACCACGAATTACCATTAAAGGCGTAAAAGGCACAGGAACATATTTAAAGAAAACTACAAAAAATATTGAAACCCCAAAGAACCATAAAAGTAGCTTAAAAAAGAAACGAGCAATTTTGCTCCCAAACGAGCGATTTTTCTTTTTCGCTGCTGGTTTTGCTTTACTTGGTGTTGTTTTTTTTGGTGCCGGTTTTTTTGGTGCCGGTTTTTTGGTTACTGCCATTATATTAAATCTGCTAATTCTGTTCCTATTAAACTTCCTATTGCTACTCCCATTCCTCCTAATCGAACGCCGCAATATACATTTTCGGATAATTGAGTTACAATAGGATTTTTACTATTTCCTACTCCCATTATCCCGCTCCATCTATGAGCGATATCTGTTTTTTGATTTGGTAAAATTACATTTTTCAACAAATCTTCCAATTTATTTTGTATTATTTCTGTGTTCCCAAATTCAGTGGTAGTTTCTGTCTCAAAATCCAGGTTTCGTCCTCCTCCCAATAAAATCCTATTACCCACATTCCTAAAATAATAATACCCTCTATCTAAGTGAAATGTGCCTTTAATTTCTAAATCAGGAATTGGTTCAGTAATTAAAACCTGTGCTCTGGCAGGTTTAACTCCACCGTTTGTAAGTGTATTAGCAAATCCGTTGGTAGCAAAAAGAATTTTATTTGTAGTAAAAGTAAAATCCTTCAAGGTTATTTCGACATTATTTCCAGTATCCAAATAGGAAGTTACTGTTTGTTGATTCAAGATTAAAATATCAGCTTCAATTGCTTCTTTTAGCAATGCCTGCATCATATTACCAGTATCAATTTGTCCTTCAAAAGGATTAAAAACCAAATACTCATGAATACCTTTAAACTCAAAACGATCTATTTCTTTAGCAAAAACATCTGTTTTAAAAAGTGGCCTGAGAATTTCATTTACAAAGGATAATTTGCTTGAACATTCGTCATATCCATTTTCATCTTCCTTTAAGAATAATTCATATCCTCCATAAGGTTTAAAATCGATTGCATAATCTCCTAAACGTTTACGTAATAGTTGTAACCCTCTCCAGCGTTTTTCGATAAGCTGGATTACATCTTCTTCGGTATGTGTTTTTAAATCTTCAATTATTTCCGAAAGACTCCCAAAGCAAGCAAAACCAGCATTCTTGGTACTGGCTCCTTGTGGTAACATTCCTTTCTCGAGAATCAAAATTTTGGCTTTCGGAAATTTTTCGCGTAAGCGCAATCCTGCATGCAAACCTACAATTCCACTACCTACAATGGTGAAATCTACATTTGTAAACCAATTTTTAAGTTCCCAATAGCTTAATTCCATTTCGATATTTTTTATAAAAATAATGTTTTCTGAGCACTTACGATACAAGTTAAATTTATTTTCAAGCCACAGATTAAAGCGACTATTAAACATTTAAAAATATTTTTCACCATTAAGAAATTAAGTTTCATTAAGTAGCAAAGCTTAATTTCTCTTAATTTCTTAATGGTATTATTAAAATGAAAATCTTTATGGTCACTTTAATCTGTAGTTAACTTTATAATTTATTTAAGACTATCGGAGACGCACTATAGCCAGCTTGATGGAATTAATTTTGTACTTTTAAAACCTTAAAATTTTTAGATTAAATTTATGAAAAAAGTACTATTTACAACCTTAGTAATGATGAGTTTAAGCACCATGGCACAGAATGTAATGTCACCAGAATTATTGTGGAAATTAGGAAGAGTTACAGCACTTGGACTTTCAAAAGATGGAAAAAACGTTGTTTACAAGGTTACAACACCATCTATTGCCGAAAATAATTCGACATCTAAATATTATACTTTACCTGTAAATGGTGGAAATGCAACCGAAATTTCGGACACAAAAACCATTTTGGCAGATAAAAACATTTCGCCAGACGGGAAATTTTTAGTGTATAATGAAGAAGTGAAAATCGATAAAGTTTTAGGGAAAGATTTTTACCCTAATCTGGATAAATCTGATGCTCAAATATACAATGGTCTGGATTACCGTCATTGGGATACTTGGAATGAAGGTAAATTTAATCATGTTTTTTACAAAGAAAACAAAGATGGAGCTGTTGGAATTGATATTTTAAAAGGAGAAACTTTTGATAGTCCGCAAAAACCTTTTGGTGGAGACGAAGATTATATCTGGTCGCCTGATGGTAAAAGTATCTTGTATGTAAGCAAGAAAAAAGCAGGAACTCAATATGCTATTTCTACCAATACTGATATTTACGAGTACAATCTTGAAACTGGTAAAACAACAAATAGAACCGAAGGAAATTTAGGTTACGATATGGCACCACAATTTTCGCCAACCGGAAACCTAACTTGGTTACAAATGAAGCGTGATGGTTATGAGGCTGATAAAAACGACATTATTGTTGATTTTAAAGGTATGAAAATGAACCTAACCGCTAATTGGGACGGAACTGTTGATAGCTTTACGTGGAGCAAAGACGGTAAAAAAGTATTTTTTACAGCTCCAATAGATGGTACAAAACAATTATTTGAAGTAAACTTTCCTGGATTAACTAAAATTGCTATAAAAGTACTTCAAATTACAAATGGTAATTATGATGTAAATGATATCGTTGGTTTTGTAGGTGATAATATCATTGTAACAAGATCGGATATGAATCATGCAAACGAGATTTTTTCTTTCAATTTAAAGAAAAACACTTGGGAACAATTATCAAATGTAAATACAGCTACTTACAGTACTTTAACTTTAAGCAAAACTGAAAGACGCTATGTTACTACAACTGATGGTAAAAAAATGTTGGTTTGGGTAATCTTACCTCCAAATTTTGATGCATCAAAAAAATACCCAACTCTTTTATATTGCCAAGGCGGACCTCAATCTGCTTTAACACAATCATATTCTTTCCGTTGGAATTTTTCATTAATGGCTGCCAAAGGTTATGTTGTTGTTGCTCCTAACCGCCGCGGAATGCCAGGTCATGGTGTAGAATGGAACGAACAAATTAGTAAAGATTGGGGCGGACAGGTTATGGACGATTACTTATCGGCTATTGATGATGTTGCCAAAGAAAACTATGTAGACAAAACTCGTTTAGGTTGCGTAGGTGCAAGTTATGGTGGTTATTCTGTTTTCTATCTAGCAGGAATCCACAACAACCGTTTCAAAACTTTTATCGCTCATGATGGTGTTTTCAACACGCAAAGTATGTTTGGAACTACTGAAGAAGTTTTCTTTAACAACTGGGATTTTGGTGGTGCATACTGGGAAAAAGACAACGCAATTGCTCAAAAAACATACACTACTTTTAACCCAATTAACCATGTTGATAAATGGAACCAACCAATCTTGATTATTCAGGGTGGAAAAGATTTCCGTGTACCAATTGGACAATCTCAAGAAGCATTTCAAGCTGCTCAATTGCGCGGTATAAAAAGTAGATTATTGTATTTCCCTGAAGAAAATCACTGGGTTTTAAAACCTCAAAATGCTCAAGTTTGGCAAAGTGAATTCTTTAAATGGCTAAACGAGACCCTATAATTAAAATTTAAAAACACATCCCATACTAATTATTTCAACCATACAATATGGAAAGTAAGAAGAGTTACATTCCGCTTAAAGTTTTTATAAGTTACATCGCATTAGCTTCGCTTGTAATTAGTGTGGGGTGGGTTTTATATTCAGAAAATGTTATTTATTCGAAAATAGAAAGCAAAATTGCTTTTGAAAAGACTAAAATTTTAAAGGTTAGTCAGCTTTTTTCGAATGTATATAAAACCGAAAGTCTTGCCCGAAAGACAATTCAGTCTAATTCGGAATCAGACTTTGAACATTACATTAGAGAATCGGATTCTTTACGAATTCGAATTGATTCTTTAAAAAAAATTGTTACTACGCAATCACAAATTGTTCTACTAGATAGCGTAAATTATTTATTGGCTGAAAAGACCAAAAATATTCGTCAATTAAAAACCATCAAAAGCAAGGCTAATGATGAAGTTACGGTAAACAATGCCATTGACGAATTAACAAAACTAGAATTTTCATTACGTAAATTACAACTTGAGGATTTTACCAAAAACCCAGGACAACTGGGGAGTTATCAGCGTAATGTACTGCAAAAATATGTTGATTATCTCAACCAAAATATCCCAGATGACAGTACAAATACGTTAAGTAAAAAAGCATCTGATTCGATTTTATCTACATCCAAAAAATTATTAAGTTCTGTAAAAAGAGAAACTGAAAAGAAAAAAGAATCTCTAAATTATCAGGAGAATAAACTACTTAAAAATGAGATTTTAATATCCGAACAACTCCGAAAAGTATTGCGAATTATTGAACGAGAAATCATAATTAACTCGATAAAATACAATACGGATAAAGAAAAATCATTAAAAAAAATTAATCAAATTGTAACTGGAGCAGCCGTTGTTGGTTTATTGCTTACAGTCTTTTTCTCTATACTTATCGCCAGTGATTATTCTAAAACACAGCTGTATAAGAAGCAATTAGAAATTGCCAATTTTAAGACCAAAAACCTCCTAAAAAGTCGTGAGCAACTTATCTCTACGGTAAGTCACGATTTAAAAACCCCTTTGAGTACAATTGTAGGTTATACTGAGCTTTTGGGCAATTCTGACTTAAACACGAAGCAATCGTATTTTATTAAAAATATCAAAAATTCATCTGAGTACATTTCGCAATTAGTACAGGATTTGCTAGATTTTTCTCAAATCGAAGCTGGGAAAATTGCAATTGAGAAAAAACCTTTCTCACTTCCTGAAATTATAACTGATGTTGCTAAAAACATCCAATCTGTTTACAAGCAAAAAGATATAGAACTTATAATTAAAACCGATGAGAGATTAAACCAAAGAGTAATTGGAGATTCGTTTCGATTAAAACAAATCTTAAGCAATATCATCGGGAATGCTTATAAATTTACCGAAGAAGGATTTATAAAAATCGATGCTACAATTAATCATAATGGAGAATTTGTTTTTATTAAAATAGAAGATTCAGGTATCGGGATTGAGAAAAAAAACCAAAATCTTGTGTTTGAAGAATTTGCTCAGGCAAATGAAGGCATTGAAAAAAAATATGGTGGTACTGGTCTGGGACTTGCTATATCTAAAAAAATAGCAACTCTTTTGGGTGGTGATTTACATCTAAAAAGCGTTTTTGGAAAAGGAAGTACTTTTGAAATTCAACTTCCTTTAGTATTCGACACTAACACAGAAATAGAACTAGAAGAAACAAATAAAGAGCCTCACATCACACCTATTATCACGGCCAAAACCGCAATTGTAATAGATGATGATAGTAATTTATTAGGTTTAACTTCTGAGGTTTTAAAACAGCATAAATACACGGTTCTGGCTTTTGGCAATGCCAATGAAGCGCTAAAAACGATTGAGAACACTGCTTTTGATTTTATTTTAACCGATATTCAAATGCCAGAAATTGATGGATTTCAGTTTTTAGAAAAGCTGAAAGAAACCAACAATTCTCAATATAAAAACCAACCTATAATTGCTTTAACAGGAAGAGACGATTTAGATCTGAAAGTTTATACTGATGCAGGATTTACAACTGTTGTAAAAAAACCATACTCGCCTAAAGTATTACTACAAACAATACTTTCACTCTTTGATGATTCAACCGAAATCAATCAGGAAGATGATGAAAGCAATAATGCTAATTTAGAAAAAGGATTCTCTCTTGACTCTTTAAAATCATTTTTAACCAATGATAAAGAAGCACTGCGAGAGGTAATTAAAACTTTCATAAAAACAACAAAAGACAACTTAGTCATTTTAGAAAAAAGTATTACTGAGAAAGATAGCATGGAAATAAGTGCTATTGCACATAGAATTGCTCCAATGTTTAAACAAATTCAAGCTTCGGAAATCAGCAAAATTTTAGATAATCTAGAGCAAAAGAAATACCCTGATACCGATTTAGAAACAATTTACAATACATTAAAAACGAAGATTAGTTCGCTGCTTTTAATTTTGGAAAAAGAAATAGCCTAATCTATATCGTATTGTTTTAGCTTATTGTATAATGTTTTTCGGGTAATCTTAAGCATTTTTGCAGCTTCAGATTTATTGTTTTTCGCTTTTGCTAAAGCATGAATAATAGCCTCTTTTTCATTTTCAGATAATGAGAAATCATTTGGAACTTGTTTCTGAACCTGAAAAAATTCAACTGGCAATACAGTACTTTCTATAAAATCTCCTTGTGATAAAAGCGTTGCTCTCTTTACACAATTTTGAAGTTCTCTTAAGTTTCCTGGCCACCTATATTTCTGAAAAATAGTAATTACTTCATCCGAAAAACCAATAATGTTTTTGTTCAATTGATCATTTGCTTTTTCAAGAAAGAAATCTGCAAAAAGCATTAAATCTTCTTCTCTATCAATCAATGAAGGTGAATGTATAGAGAACTCATTAATTCGGTGGTATAAATCTTCACGGAAATCTCCCTTTTTTACAGCTTCTCGCAAATCTTCGTTGGTCGCAGTTACAATACGTATATCAACATCGATTTCTTTATTACTACCTACAGGTTTTATCTTTCGTTCTTGTAAGGCTCTTAAAAGTTGAATTTGATTTTCATACGAAAGATTCCCTATTTCGTCCAGAAATATTGTTCCTCCATTTGCCGCTTCAAAATAACCTATTTTATCAGTTACTGCTCCTGTAAAAGAACCTTTTAAATGCCCAAAAAACTCACTTGCAGCCAATTCTTTTGGTATTGCACCACAATCTACCGCAATAAAGTTATTGCCTTTCCTAGGGCTCTGTTCATGAATACTCTTGGCAATTATTTCTTTTCCGGTACCGCTTTCGCCAATAATTAAAACCGACATATTAGTTGGACTTACCAACTCGATATGTTCTGCTAATTTTTTAGAAGCTTTAGAAATTCCTTTTACAAATTCAAATTCACTAGATTTTTTTTGAACTTTAGCTTTTTGTTCTTTTTCTGGAACTTGAGGTGAAGTTTGTAAAGCATTTGCAATTACAAGTAAAACTTCTTCTGGATTAAATGGTTTCGAAATATAATCTGAAGCTCCATTTTTTATTGCTTTTACAGCAGTATTTACATCTGAATATCCTGTCATTAAAATAACTGGAATTTCGGGATACATTTTTTTAAATTCAGACATTAACCCAATTCCATCTGAATCTGGAAGTCTTAAATCGGTAATAATAAGGTCAAAAGATTCTTCTTTAATTATATTTCGTGCTTCGGCTGCAGAAAAAGCAGTCACAACCGTGTATAACTTTTTTGTCAGGAATTTATCTAACAATTTACAAAACGAAATATCATCTTCTATTAATAAAATCTTTGGCATTAGTGTTTGGGCTTTTCATGCTAAAATAAGACTAAAATAATTGTATTCTCATAAAATTTTGCAAAAAAAAAGAGATTGCAGATGCAATCTCTTTTTAAAAAAACCTAAACTAATCTACCTAAATTATATTTTTATCCAATTGCCATTGACATCTGAATAGACAGTAGCCTTTTGGTCACCAACTGAAATTTCTAATTTATATTCTTTCTTTTCATTCACATATGCCTTATCAAGTTTCGCATCCGGATAAGCCTTTTGTAAAGCTGTTTTTACCGGTACCGGTACTACATCTACGCTAACTTCTGTGTAACCATCTTGCACTGTTACAACTTTAGCAACTGGCTCTGTAGTTGTTATAGTTGCTGCGTAAATTGACAAACTCCCAAAAACAACTGCTGCGGATAAGATTAACTTTTTCATAATGATATATGTTTTAATTTATTTGGCTTATAATTACTTCTTAATCAAATTTCCTGATGCATCAGAGAAAATAGTATACTTTTTATCACCATGAGCGATTTCTAGTTTATACACATTTTTCTCATTTTTGTATGCTTTTTCAAGTTTTGCTCCTGGAAAAGATTTTTCCAGGGTAGCTTTTACCTCTGCAGGAAGTGCATCTGCTCCAATTTCTGTGTATTCGTCTTGAATACTAATTACTTTTACTGTTGGTTCTGTACTCGCTACAGTTGCAGCATTAACTGACAAACCACCTAATACGATTGCTGCTGATAAGATTAACTTTTTCATAATAATAGATTTTAATGTTTTTAATTTATTTTAAACCACTAAGTTAGATTATTTTTTAATCCAGTTTCCAGTAGCGTCTGCAAAAAGATTTCCTACTTTATCACCTACAGTAACATCTAGTTTGTATTCTTTGTTTGCATTTACATATGCTTTAGTAAGTACTGCATCTGGATATGCTTTTTTCAAAGCTGCAGTAATAGCCGCTGGCAATTCTTCGATTTTTACTTCTGTGTATTCTTCTTGAACTGATGTAGTTTTAACATCTAAAACTGAAGTTGGTAAAGTTGTTGCAAATGAAGATAAACTTCCTAATACGATTGCGGCTGATAAGATTAACTTTTTCATAATGATATATTTTTAATGTTTTTATTCTATTTTGGGTTTATAGTTTCTAGATTAAATTATTTTTTAATCCAATTTCCTGTAGCATCAGCAAACAGATTTCCTACTTTGTCTCCTACAGTAACATCTAGTTTGTACTCTTTGTTTGCATTTACATATGCTTTATTAAGTACTGCATCTGGATATGCTTTTTTCAAGGCTGCAGTAATAGCTGCTGGTAATTCTTCGATTTTTACTTCTGTGTATTCTTCTTGAACTGATGTAGTTTTAACATCTATAACTGAAGTTGGTAAAGTTGTTGCAAATGAAGATAAACTTCCTAATACGATTGCGGCTGATAAGATTAACTTTTTCATAATAATAGATTTTAAATTATTTGTATTGTTTTTACACTTCAGATAAAGAAATTATTATGCCGCAAAATTCAACGAACCACAAAACAAGTCAATTAACTAATTATCAGGTATTTAAATAAAACACATTATATTCTACCCAGTTACAAAGTGTGTAAACTGGATAAAAAGTGTGTAAAAAGTATACACAGATTCATTAGAAAAGAGCAGAAACAAAAAAAGCCTCACATTGCTGTGAGGCTTTTAGAATAATATAGTAATGTTTTATTCTGGATCTTTCATTTTAAATGTATCCATAAAAGCAGTTGTATAATCTCCTGCGATATAACGTGGGTCATCCATTAATTGTCTATGGAAAGGAATTGTAGTTTTTACTCCTTCGATTACAAATTCATCCAAAGCTCTTCTCATCTTGCTAATTGCTTCTTCCCGAGATTGTGCAGTAGTAATTAATTTAGCAATCATAGAATCATAGTTTGGCGGAATGCTATATCCTGAGTACACGTGAGTATCTAAACGTACACCGTGACCTCCTGGCATATGAAGCGTAGTAATTTTTCCTGGTGAAGGGCGAAAATCATTATAAGGATCTTCAGCATTAATACGACATTCTATAGCGTGTAATTGTGGCAAGTAATTTTTTCCAGAGATTGGAATTCCAGCTGCCACCATAATTTGCTCACGGATCAAGTCATAATCAATAACTTGTTCTGTAATCGGGTGCTCAACCTGAATACGCGTATTCATCTCCATGAAATAGAAATTTCTGTGTTTATCTACCAAGAATTCTACTGTTCCAGCTCCTTCATACTTAATAAATTCAGCAGCTTTTACAGCAGCTTCACCCATTTTTTCACGCAATTCATCTGTCATGAATGGCGAAGGAGTTTCTTCAGTTAATTTTTGGTGACGACGTTGTACAGAACAATCTCTTTCAGAAAGGTGACATGCTTTACCGTAAGCATCACCAACAATCTGAATTTCGATATGACGTGGTTCCTCGATTAATTTTTCAAGGTACATTCCGTCATTACCAAAAGCAGCTAGTGATTCTTGACGAGCACTATCCCAAGCTTTTTGAAGTTCTTCAGCTTTCCAAACAGCTCTCATACCTTTTCCACCACCACCGGCAGTAGCTTTAAGCATTACTGGATAACCAAATTCTTCAGCTAATTTTTGTGTTTGTTCGAATGATTCTAATAAACCATCTGAACCTGGTACACAAGGAACTCCTGCTTCTTTCATTGTAGCTTTAGCAGAAGCTTTATCCCCCATTCTGTCAATCATTTCAGGAGCAGCACCAATAAATTTGATACCATGTTCCTGACATATTTTAGAAAACTTTGAATTCTCAGAAAGAAATCCGTATCCCGGATGTATTGCATCTGCATTAGTAATTTCGGCAGCAGCAATAATATTTGACATTTTCAAATACGATAAGTTACTCGGAGGTGGACCTATACAAACCGCTTCATCTGCAAATTTAACATGCAAACTTTCAGCATCGGCTGTAGAATAAACTGCAACAGTTTTAATCCCCATTTCCTTACATGTACGAATTACACGAAGTGCAATTTCCCCTCTATTCGCAATTAATATTTTTTTAAACATCTTTTTAAAATTAGATAATTAGATAATTAGATAGTTTGATCATTAGATTATAGAAAATTTCTAAAACCCAAAATCTAAAATCTAAATTTTTATGATGGATCTACTAAAAACAATGGTTGATCAAACTCAACTGGAGACATATCGTCTACTAAAATCTTAACAATTTTACCAGAAACTTCAGATTCAATTTCATTGAATAATTTCATTGCTTCAATAACGCAAAGAACATCTCCTTTTGCAATTGTTGAACCTACCTCTGCGAAAGCTGGTTTGTCTGGTGAAGGTTTTCTATAAAAAGTTCCAATAATTGGAGATTTTATAGTGATAAATTTAGAATTTTCAGCTGCTGCTGGAGCTTCTGTATTTGTTACTACTGGAATAGCCTGTGGTACTACAGCTTGTGGTAACGTTGCTTGAGTAGGCAATTGTTGAACATACGTGGTTTCTGTTACATTACCCTCTAAAGTTGTTCTAATGGTGATTTTAACATCGTCCATCTCCAACTTTACTTCAGCAACTCCCGAATTTGCTACAAATTTGATTAGGTTTTGAATTTCTTTTAAATCCATAATATTCGTTTTTAGTTTAAATTTATTTTTTATCGTAAGCCCATTTTAGGTAAATAGATCCCCAAGTGAATCCACCTCCAAAAGCGGCAAAAATAATGTTATCTCCTTTTTTGAATAAATGCTCAAAATCGCTAAGTACCAATGGTAATGTAGCCGAAGTTGTATTTCCGTATCTTTCGATGTTCATTAATACTTTTGAGTCTTCTAAATTCATTCTGTGTGCAGTAGCATCTATAATACGCTTATTTGCCTGATGTGGAACTAACCAATTTACGTCTTGATTTGTTAAGTTATTTCTCTTAAGAATCAATTCGCTTGAATCAGCCATATTGGTAACAGCGTATTTAAATACTGTTTTCCCATCTTGAATAATATTATGTCTATTATTTTGAACTGTTTCTAAAGTAGTTGGGATTAAAGATCCTCCTGCTGGTATTTTTAAGAAATCACGGCCTACTCCATCACTACGCAAGTATTCGTCTTGCAAGCCTAAACCTTCGTAATTTGGTTCAAATAATACTGCTCCTGCTCCATCTCCAAAAATAATACAAGTTGATCTGTCTGTATAATCTACTATCGAAGACATTTTATCTGCTCCTATTAGTAATACTTTTTTATATCTTCCTGATTGAATGTATGCTGCAGCTGTAGACATTCCGTAAAGGAAACTAGAACAAGCTGCTTGTAAATCGTATGCGAATGCATTTGTTGCGCCTATTTCTGTAGCAACATAAACTCCTGTAGAAGCTACTGGCATATCTGCTGTAGCGGTTGCCATTATTATCATATCAATCTCCAGAGGATCAATATTAGCTTTGGCTATTAAATCTTGTGCTGCTTTTATGGCAAGGAATGAGGTTCCTTTATCAGTATCTTTAAGAATTCTTCTTTCTTTTATTCCGGTGCGGGTAGTAATCCATTCATCGTTGGTATCTACCATAGTTTCTAAGACTTTGTTTGAAAGTACAAAGTCTGGAACATAAGCTCCAACAGCGGTTATTGCGGCTGTGATTGTATTCATTATATTCAATTATTTCCTTCCAAATACTGGTATTTGAAAAATTTTTAAAAGACTTGAAAATTACAAAAAAAATTCTAAACGTAATGTCTTAATTTTCTTAAATAAAGAAAATTATTACTAACAAAAAAAACTCTCACATAGTGAGAGTTCTAATATCATTTACAAAAATGTATTAAGCAACAGCTACAGATTTATCTATAACAACTTGCCCTCTGTAGTACATTTTCCCTTCATGCCAGTAAGCTCTGTGGTATAAATGTGCTTCTCCAGTAATAGGACATGTAGCGATTTGAGCTACAGTAGCTTTATAATGTGTTCTTCTCTTATCTCTTCTTGTTTTCGAGATTTTTCTCTTAGGATGTGCCATTTTACTATATTATTTATCCGTTAATAGTTTCTTTAATTTGTCCCAACGAGGGTCAATATCTTCTTCTTTTGTACTCTCTACTTTTTGTTCTTTTATAGTTAACTCATTCAGCTTATCCAAAGCTTCAGTTTTTAAACTTCCGTCTTTAATTCCTGGATGAATTCTTTTTAGAGGAACCGAAAGTGCAATCATTTCATAGATATATTGTGCTATATCTATTTCAAATTCACCATAAGGCAGAATAAGCAATTCTTCATTGTCATTATTAAAAGCTTCTCCAAAACGCACTATCAACTTCATACTACCCTTTAATGGTAAATCAAAATCTTCGCTTGTTAAGTCACATGGTACATTTACCGTACCCTTGTGTTTGAAACCCAACTCTAACATGTTGCTTTTCTTCTCTAAAACTACATTTACCTTGATATCAGAATTTTGAAATTCTTCATAATCAAAGTTCTCAAAGAACACATTATTTATTTGATACTCAAAATGGTGTTTCCCTAACTTTAATCCTACGAAAGGAATTAAATATTCTTTTGTCTTGCTCATTTCAACATCATTTTTCCTAATTCATATTCTGAACCACAGAAGTCTGAATCGGGGTGCAAAGATATAAAATTATTGTAAAACTAATAATCTTATTCACCTTTTTTTGTTTATAACTGTTTTTCTTTTATTTTAAGAGGTTTTTTGCTAATCTCCTCATATTGATTACGAGAGCGAAATATGTCTATTGCCAAATAAACAGCCTCTTTAAATGAATTGTAATCTGCAACGTCTTTCCCTGCAATATCATAAGCTGTACCGTGATCCGGCGAGGTTCTCACCTTGTTTAAACCAGCTGTATAATTAACTCCTTTACCAAATGCTAATGTTTTAAAAGGAATCAATCCCTGATCATGATATGTAGCTACAATTGCATCATATTTTTCATATTGACCACTTCCAAAAAAACCATCTGCAGGAAAAGGTCCAAAAACCAATGTCCCTTTATCAAATATTTTCTTTAATGTCGGCTTTAAAATCGCATCATCTTCTTTACCAATTACACCACCATCTCCACAATGCGGATTAACTCCTAAAACTGCAATTTTCGGTTTATTGATACTAAAATCCTGAATCAATGATTGTTTAATCGTTTGAATTTTACGCTCTATTAATTCTTCTGTAAGATGCGATGCAACCTCACTTAACGGAATATGATCTGTTAACAAACCAACTCTTAGATTATCCTGAACCATCATCATCAAGGCATTACCCTCTAACTCCTGATCTAAATAATCTGTATGCCCAGGAAATTTAAACGTTTCCGATTGAATATTATACTTATTGATAGGTGCAGTTACCAAAACATCTACAATTCCTTCTTTTAAAGCTTTAGTAGCTGCAACAAAAGACTTTATCGCGTACTCCCCTACTTTATCATCATTAGCCCCCAGATTAACATCAATCCCTTCTCTCCAAAGATTAAAAACATTAATTTTTCCTGGTAAAATCTGATCTAATTTATCAATTCCATGCAACATTACCGATGAAGTAAAATTCTTTTTGATAAAAGAAAGAATTTTCACATTTGCAAAAATAACTGGTGTGCACAGCTCAAGCATCCGAGAATCTTCGAATGTTTTAAGAACAACTTCGCTTCCAATACCGTTTAAATCTCCTATTGAAATTCCAACGATTATATTTTCTGCATTTTTTATCATGACCTCAGGTTATTTATTACTAATTTTGATGTGCAAATTTAGTAAAATAAAATAAGAAATGTTTACAGGAATCATAGAAACCCTTGGCAAAGTAACCGAAATAAGAAAAGACAGAGACAATCTTCATATAACTGTAGATTCTACAATCACAAACGAACTTAAAATAGACCAAAGCGTATCCCATAATGGTATTTGCTTAACTGTTGTAAATACACAGGACTCACTTTACACCGTTACAGCCATCGCCGAAACAATACAAAAGACAAATATTGGAGATTGGAAAACTGGTGATATTATCAATCTAGAAAGAGGCATGAAACTAAATGACCGTCTTGACGGACACATTGTACAAGGCCACGTAGATCAAACAGGAAACTGTATTGCAATAGAAGAAGCCAACGGTAGCTGGAACTACACTTTCGAATACGACGAAAATCTAAACAATATTACAATCGAAAAAGGGTCAATTACCGTAAACGGAGTTAGCTTAACCGTTGTAAACTCTAAGAAAAACCAATTTAGCGTATCGATAATCCCTTATACTTTTGAAAATACTAATTTCAAAGATTTTAAAGTTGGAACTAAAATAAATCTAGAGTTTGATGTAATCGGAAAATATGTATCGAGATTATACAAAAACAACTAAAAAAACAAAAGCATTAATAAACAAAAAACTCCAGCTATGCTGGAGTTTTTTGTTTTGATTTATGTCTATATATACTATATATCCCGAACGATAATGCTCCTACAAGCAACAATACCAAATTTTCATCGATAGGTGTAGGCGGCCCTATTGGTCCTGTTGGCCCTTTTTGCGGAGGCCCCGGCGGAATCGAACCTGCCAAAACAGTAACAACATTAAACATGAAGAAAAAAACCATTAAAAACTTACTTGAAATAATTTTCATATAAAAATATTAGCTACCTGAGTTCAACACAATAAATAAAGGAAATCCGTTTTTTTTTATTAAATCTTGTAATGAAAAAACTCAAAACAAAATTGCTGGACAAATGTATAAATTTAATAGAAAGCTGCAATACCTTAATAAAAAAAGCTTAAACAAATTCTAAAAAACACAACAATTATCATCAACAAAAACACCCAACAACCTGATTATAAGCTATTTTATTTCTTATCACATCCACACAATTCAGCATTTAACAAACTAAAAATCCTACACAAAAAACATTACCAAGACATAAGCTAAAACCCAAAAACCGCTCCTCATTATCAAATTCTTATTTACTTCTGAAGTACAAAAATAATTAATTTACTAAAAATCAATACTTTAATTACAAATTGAACGATTTTTCCTTATTTTTATAATGAGTTTCACCCAAACACAACTCCTTTAAAAATACCTACTATGAAAAATCCCGTTATCAACAACAAGATTGACTTTACCAAAACCCGAAGCACATGTCCTTATGCTACGAAATCACACGTCCCACTTGATTTTTACGACGAATCATTTATTGCAAATCCTGAATTGACGTTTCAGAAACTAAGAAACATTGCTCCAATTCAGCAAATTACATTGGGGGACGAATTCCCCATATGGCTAATTTCCAAATACGATGACGTAACCAACATGCTACGCGACCCCAGATTTGTCAAATCTCTAAACAACTCGCAAACACTTAACAACGAATCCTCAAAAGAAAAAGCCAAACGAACAACAGCCGCATATATACTAAGAAGATGGCACATGCTTTCCAGCGATCCACCTCAACATACACGACTGAGAGGTTTTACACAAAAAGCTTTTACCCCAAAAATAGTTGCCGAGATGCGTCCTCGAATTCAACAGATAACCGATGAGCTAATAGATAAAATCTACGACAACAAAAAAATGGATTTCCTTGATGATTTTGCTTACCCACTTCCTTTTACAGTAATTATCGAATTATTAGGTATCCCGATTGAAGACCAAGAAAAACTTAGACGCTGGTCAGATGTTTTGATTGAGTCTCATATAACTGATAAAAACAAACAATCTCTCAATGAAAGTTCTGAAGCTTTTATCGACTACATGAAAAACATACTAGATTTACGCAGAAAAAAACCTGGTAACGACCTTATCAGCGCTTTTTTAAAACTGGAAGAAGCCGAAGACCACATGACCGAAGACGAACTTTACGCCTCTATCCTACTACTTATCATCGCTGGCCATGAAACCACACTTAACCTTATTAGCAACGGAATGCATGCTTTATTATCTCACCCTGACCAGTTGGAGCTTTTAAAAAACAATCCAAAACTAATTCATTCTGCCATCGAAGAGATGCTACGATATAATAGCCCCCTTTTTGCTTCAACAATGCGATTGGCCGCAGAAGACATCACTATCAAAGGAATTACAATTAAAAAAGGAGAAGGAGCATTGGCATTATTCTCATCTGCAAACCAAGACGAAGCCATGTTCAACGATTCACTTCGCTTTGATATAACCCGAGAGAACAACAAGCATCTTGCTTTTGGTCATGGAATACATTTCTGTATGGGAGCGGCCTTAGCTCGCCTAGAATGCGAAATAGCCATAAATACTATTTTAAACCGGTTACCAAATTTAAGATTCGATAAAGAAGCCAAAGTTCTTAAATGGCGCCCCAGTAACATAATACGAGGATTACATAAATTTCCTGTTGTTTTTTGAACCCTAAAAATTTTTACCCACAAAAAAAGCCTCTACTTTACTGTAAAGGCTTTTCTTATTTAAACTGTGGTCCCACCTGGGCTCTCCAGTGACGCGCTATGCGATTGTTTTTCATAGTATTAAGCATGCTATTATTATTTAGGCATCCGAATTGTATGCCTTTTATTAATTTTATTTATTAATTTTATTTAATGATTTTATATAAATATTGTAATGTAAGTCTATTATAATTTATTAAACATTCATTGTTTTTTATTTAATCATAACTTATTATTGTTAACCCACTAATAAAGATTAGATTTTCTATTCCTAAATTAGGAAGTAAATTTTAAAAACTAAATTTAGGGTCAATTATTTTAATAATTTGCAAATACTCTTATTTGATTAGTATTCTTTTTGTTTGAATATCTAAGGTTCTTGAACCACTCAATCGCCAATTTGATGTAGATGCAGTTATACGGTCGTGCTTTCTTCTAATTCCCGTTGTAGATAAACATATGACTGAGGAGGAACAACATTAAAATCGTCCTTAATTGACAATGGATTTTTATATTTTATTGTATTCTTAATTTTAATGGCGTGTGCAATTTCTCTGTCAGCGAAATATTTATAAAAAAAATCTTCTGTTATTCCAGAATGCTTTTTTGTCATTTCCCAAATAGCTTTAGGATTGAAGCTAAAAATATCATCAATTTCAAATTCTCCTATAACTTGTTGAACGGGAGATGATGCGTAAACAATAACTGTTTTTACGTTAGGATTTTTAAATATAACTTTACGAAATTCAAATTTTTTAGTGCCATCAAATATTTTGAAAGCATACTCTGGCTTAATCGACAATAAAACTCTCATCGCTTTTTGTTGCTTTTAAAATGTTATTTAATTGATTTTTTGAAATTTTTTTAAATCCTCTAGGAGCATCATTAATTCCATTTAGTACTTGCAAATCTATTAATTCTTTCATGTTTATTCGATGTGGAAAAGAATAAACATATAAAAATTTTATAACAAAAGGTTTACTTGCTGAATAAGACCACATTGCGCGAAGTTGGTCTTCAGGAAAAACACTACTTTTTCTGCAGTATAATATAAATTCTTCAACGTTTATAAAATCATATTTAATTTCTTGTACTACGCCAATTGTAGAAATAACACTTTTAAAATAACCTCCAGTCCGATAAAACACTAATATATCACCGATGTTAGGATGAGGTGTCAGAGCTCTAGATACATAAACTTTATTTATACCGTTACGATGAGGGAAATCTTCGATAAATTCTTCTGGTGATTCTGTATTTAAAATTGAGTCAGGTAATAATTCCGTATGATAATCGGGATAAATTGGAACAATATAGCAATCTTTATTACTAGAAATATATGGATAACATAGTTTTAAATTTTTTTCATCAGTTTTTCTACTAAAATCTCTAATGTAGACAAATTCATCATTCTTCTTTCCCCACAATGTAAATCCCCATTGTTCTAGAAGTTCAATCAATCTTTTTTGTTCATCTCTTTTATCAAAAATAGTGACGTAAATTTCATCTACTTTGTTTTTAAGTGCATTGTCAAAAATAATTTTTATAAATCGTTCACCAAGCCTAAAACCGTTATTAATGACTTTAAAAGTTCCTACCTTAAGACGTTTTTTTGGAGTAAATAAAGGAATGATATCAGTAAATGATTCTTCTTTATTTTCTACTTTCAAATATAAAAATGACAACAGTAATCCATTGTTTGAGTTAACTGTTATATAAGCTTCTTCATCAAATTTTTTAATAAACCACTTATCAAAACCAATATAGTCTTCCTTTAAACTGGTAAAGAAATCATCATCAAGATTTATTCTGCCAAATTTTAATTTCTGGACATTTAAAACTTTGTAATTTACTAAATCGGGGTGCTCTGCAAACGTTTTTTCAAGAAATGAATCTATTGTAAATACTTTGTCTTCAATCCCTAATTTAGTTGCTTTCCTGTGAATCTTTTTGTCTTCAGTAATTAAAACATCTACTCTGCCAACAAAGACTTCATTTAATAATTGAGTGTCATTTATATCATTTACATTAACATCCGTTTTATCAGAAACAAGTTTGACTTCAGCTTGCAAAGGCGAAGGAATTTCTATTTGTTCATAGCTATCTAATTTTATTTGAAAAGATAGAACAGTCTGTCGGTCTTTATATTTTTCAATTTCTGCTATAGATAATGAATGAACACATTTTGTGTATTTTATTCTATCTAACCAACGATACAAAATGCCTACATCTTGATTAATTACCTTTGAAGCTTCACGATGAATTATGATATTAGTGTCGAGTAATGCTCTCATAAATTTAAGTTTGAATGAAATTCAGATTTTTCCATCTGTAGGATTGATTTATTTTCGTTGTCAGATAACCAAGTAACATATCTATTTAATCCTGCATCGGTCAAATTTATTGTATATTCTACGCCCATTATAGCCATCACAAAATATAGATTGTCAAAAGTGTGAATTTCGTTTTGAGTTGTTGGATTATCAGGGATTAAAAAATCATACTCATTTAATTTTTGTAAAATTTTATTTGATTTTTTATCATACTTAATTTGATGTTCATCGTAGATTCTTCTTATATGATAAGGCCATATCGTATAACCCTTTCCATATCTAACGAAATCACGAAGCATATCTAAACCACTATTCTCAACAAAATCTTCTTGCCAATCTTCTGCAGAGGACACTCGTTTTGCAAACGCTTCAAGAGCAATTTTGCCGACGAATTTTGAAACAAGTAAATCATTTTTAGGAGGCTCAGGGATTAGTGGAATATAAAGTTCATTGTGTTTTATTATGGTTTCTAATGCTTTTTTGCCCTTATATATAACCTCAATCGTATTGCTTCTTTCTTGAGAAAAACTAATTTCAATATTATCTTTATCTTTAGTAAATCCTGGAATCCTTGGTATTTTACCTTTTTTGTTTTCAATCATTATTCGCCCCCTTAACGATTTAAAATATGGCATTTCTAAGACGGTTTTTTCAATTTTATTACCAAAGTAATTATTACAAGAATCACATACTACACCTTTAGAAAGCACCTGATTTTTATTCCCAAGACTTTCAGGGATTATATGCTCTACTGATTTAGAATTTGAACTATCATTTTTACAGAATATACATTTCATTTTTTCGAACCAAAATTAGTAGATATCCAAGACCAAGTCTTTTTTATATTGTAAACAATTAAGGGTAATATAAAATATATAAGAGTAGTAATTGCTAGACCAAGGGCAATAAAAATTTCGGATGGCAATTCTGTCCAAACTTTTAAAAGTGAAATTTCAGGAACAAAAGTTTTTCTAAATGCGGGGATGAATAATAGCACACCACAGAAAATATTTATCAATATAGCTAATGCAAACTGTCCCGTTCCAATTCTTTCCATTGAATATATTGAGAAGAATGAATAAGACTCAGAATCTTGTTTCTTATTGAATACGACTATGAGTTCATCTTTTTTTACTCGCTTATCGCCCAAATACTTATTGAAAGATTCGTATTCTAATGTCCTTACATTTTTAAGCGATGTATTATCAAAGAACACGATGTCATACTTATTTGGCAATATATTAAAAGAAAAGCAATACTTTATTTTACAAAATTGATGGTCGTTAAAATACTCTGTTTTGTTGTCTGGTATATTTCTTCGTTCATTAACTTTAATGTCATAAATAATTGTGGATTTACTCACACCTTTTTTACGCATAGAGATAAAGGGGACAGAGGGTTTAACCCAAAATCTAAAATAAAGATTTGGCTTTGTTTCTTGATTGTACTCTCTATAAGCTTTAATGTTTAAAGTAGCTGTAACAATTTTGTCTTCATCAATCTTTATGTCGGCTGGTAACACACAAAGTTCATTCCTGTCGTTAAACGTATGGATAACCCCTGATTTATTTGTGTTGTTTTTTAAGTATTTAGTTGCACTTATTGAATCGTTAAAAATAAACCGACTATTATCGGCAATACTTAGTTTATCATACAAGTCTTTCATTTCACAAGATTTTTCTACCCAAGGGATAAAAAGAGAAATAGTTAAATTGTCATTTGTTATTGATTCTTTGGAAATTTCAAAACCGAACTCTACTAAAGAACTATTGTTATTAAACTCCCAAGTACAAATATGAAACCTCTCTATTTGAATAGTGTTCCCTTTTTCGGTATATATAAAAAATGAGTTTTCCATTAATTTATTCCTCTTTGTTTAACTTCTAAATATATATTAAATTTTACTTTTGGTTTGCCCCATCAAAACACGAAGTGAAGTTAGCAATTCAGAAAAGTCATTTTGAGTTCCGATGTTTAAAGTTACCTCCAAAGTTTTTGACAAATATCTAGCATAATTTAACTCGTTTTCTTGCATTCTGTTTAAGAGTTCTTTGTCATAAGGGCGGTTGTCCCGTTTTTCAAGTCTATTCTTGATTTCAATGATGTCTCCCAAGATAATATTCAAAGAAATAGGGTTGATTAATTTAAACGTATCGAGTGGGACATTTACAATTTCGTTAGCGCTATTAAATAAACAGTAATGTCCATCAAGTATATAAGATTTGTCTTTCTGAATGCTATTATTCAAGCCGATAATTAAACTGTCTTGAGTCTCGGGAATATTCCGCACTTTTTTATTTTGAAAATCTGTGTTTATGTCTTTCCATTTAATAAGCTCACTTGCTGATAAGTATTGTAATTTTACTTCATTGCAGATTTGCTGACAGATGGTACTTTTACCGACTCCGTGAATCCCTCCTATAAATACAATGTTAGCTTTCATGTTACTTTTTTAAGCATGCCACATAATTAAAGAAAAGCATTGTAAATTATAATATTCAATACACTTTGTCGTTTACTTTATGCTTTTATTCGATAAATTGGTTTTTAAATGTACAACTTATTTTTTTTCAATCATAAAAAGTTGTTAAAATTAATCTGTATGGGTTATAATAAAAAAGGCAACCCTTTCGAGTTGCCTTAATTTTAGATGTACTTCCAAAGAAATCCACCTGTTTGTTCTCTTTCTCCCCTACAGCATCTGGTAATACAAGTTTTGGATATTCCTGTTATTCTCGATGCTTCTGATGCAGATTTGAAATTTTCAATAAATTTTTCATCTAATGAAAATTGACTAACTGACTTTTTTCGAAGATCTTTTTTTGGAGAAAAGTTTTCAACCAATTCATAAGACCAAAAGCTATCAGAATACATAGTTGAATTAATACAAGCATTTGATATTCTTTGTTTTCCTAATCCTAAATTATCTTTAATTATTTTCAAACTTTCAAAAGTTTTGATCAATTTACCTTCTAAATTGTATTGGTATACTTCTTTTTTAATACCTCCACCTCGATCACAGTTATAGCCGTTTTTAACTGAATTGTATTTGAAAATATATTTAGTTTCTTTTTGAGCTAATTCATTGTTATTATTTGCAGTATCAATCTGTTCCCAAGTAAAAGCTTCAGGGCTATATGTTGCGATTGCTTCTTGAAAATATGAGCCAACTTTTTTTTCAGCTTTTTGAAGGTGGTCTTGTTTGCGTTCTTCTAATGACTTGGTACTAGCTCCAATGTAAACTTCCCCTGTTAAGCGGTTTTCTGCCTTATAAATTATACTATATGCCATTTTTTGTATTATTAGGTGTCATAGTAAATTTATAATTCCCTCCTGTTGAAGTAATGGAGTATATTGTCCCTTTTTTATCTGCGTAAATCTTAAGCCATTTGGCCATTTGATGTGAAGTTATCTCTTGCATTTCTGGATAGGTAGTTTTAAAATCACTTTCAAATTTTCTTTTATCAATTAAAGTGTTATTTTGAATATATGCATCGGCATAAGTTACAAATTGTTCATTTAGTCCATCTAGGAATTTATTCTGAGATAAATTAATGTGAGGTACTTTGAATAGCCCATGTTGAAAGTAAGATTGACAACAGTCCAACATAAAACCGTAAAATTTATTCCATTCATCGACATCCCATTGTGAACCAAAAAATCGATTTCCAAATTCTGTTTCGGGTGTATGATCTTGATTGTAATGATTATTGATTTCAAATTCATGTCTTCGTCTTTGATCAGAAGAACCGCCAGGACCAGAAACGTAGTAATTTGATGTGATCAATAATTTCGGGGAGTTGTTGAAGTCAATAAAAAAGGCTTTTTCTCGTTTGCGTTCGACTTCTAGTCCAGACGTAATCATTGGAAAGAAATTTTCAATACTGTAATTGCGTTTTAAATCATCGTATACTAAAACATCTGTAGTTAATTGGATTCTTTGGTTTTTAAACCAGCTACCTTCTTTGATGTCTTTAGCATCAAAAATTTCAACTTCTCTACAAGCTCGTAGAGCAGTTGCTAGCATTGTCTTTCCTGTACCTCCATGTGCTTGGTTGCCTTGACTCATTTTCTCATCGTAAAGAATGACTGCTTTAGGTTCTCCTACTTCTTTGTTGCGATGCATTAAATATCCCAAAATGGTTTTTAAAGCTAGTAACCTTTCTTTATCTCTTCCTGAAATATTTTCACAAAATATTTCAAATTGACCTTTTTCAGAGGAATGTGAAAATGATTTAGGTATAACTCTTTTTTCCCAAATAGGATTTTTTAGATCCTCATAAGTTTTGGTTGCAATACCTTCTTTGGTTACTTCACAAAAGCAATTTTTAAAATAGAATATTGAACTAGTTCTTGTATCTCTATCATTTATATTTTCAATCGTTGGAAGCATTTCCAATTTTTTTGTTGAAATATAACTGCTCACACCCTTTACAAATACTTCTAGTACTTCTGCTTTTTTGTTTTGTATTAGGTAGTCTCTAACCTCATTAGCCATTTGAGCATCATTAGTAAGACGTAATCTGTTATTAACCAATTTTGCGAAAACATAATTATTCTCTCCTATTATTACCCTGACATATCCATTGTCACCTAAGAACTTTAGTAAACCTACATGCAGGATTTTTGGTGCCCCATTCTCTGTCCAAAAGACATTTTTCATTTCCATATTTATTAATATTAATTTTGCGTTTCATAATTAAAGGAGAAACACTTTCCTTGCTGTTTTCATAAGCTCCGGATACTTATTTTGACAGTGCAAAGGAAGAAATATAATAAGTCTACTATAGGGGGAAGTTTTTTTTCCCCTACAAAATGAATATGAAAAACAGGTGATTTACATTTCGTAAAAAGAATCGTTTTGAAGCAGAATTTTTAATCTAGTTATTGAATTTTGTATTGTTTTATAACTGTTTTTAAAGTTGTTTAATTTTTTTCCAGCTTTTTGAATTGTTTTGTACGATTGAGTAGATTCATCAAAACACTCAAAATGACGTTCAATTAAATGACCTAATTGTGATTCATTGTGGTGAACAAGTTTCTTTTTGTCTCGCAATAGAGCAAGTAGGACTAATAAATCCTGTTCCATGAGTTTAAATTGAAATTTATCTTTAAATTCAAATTGTTTAAGATAATCATCATTTAGGAATTCTAGAACAATCGCCATTTGAGAAGACAACCTACTTCTTGTTTCCTCATTTAAAAATTCATTTTTTTTAATAATTGATTCCTTCTCGTAGCATTCTTTCAATGTGTCATTGATAAAAAGTTCAATTTTTATTTTATCATATTGAAAAGTTGTTTTTATTTTTTGCTGGATTATATTTATTGTTGATTTTGATAAATTATCGATTTTTGGATATAAAAAATCATCAAAAAAAGATAATTCTGCGTAACCATCCTCGTTGTATTTATAATTTATGGAAAAATCACCTTCTATAGAATGGTCAAATCTAGGTTCTAAAATGCCATTATATTTTGCATCGTATGATGCAAATTTGTGTTGTAGTGCTGCATAATTGATTTCTGAAGTAAAATCTTGAAATCTTAATAGGGTATGTAAAAGCATAGTAAAAAAGTTGACGTCAACTTTGACAAGTTATTATTAAATAAATAGGTACCGCAATTTAATAAAACTACGTTACCTATTTTGATCTAGATTTACATTTTCAGGGCTTTTTTGGTTGGGCAGAAAACGACCTCAAAAGTTTGGTTATACAAAATACAACATAACTGCCTTTTAGCTATTTATATAAGAATATCAAAGTGGTGATAGTAATAAGCATTGGTCTCAACGATAAATACAGTTTTTAATTCTACTGTTACTTTTACTTCTATGACATTGACAATTTGCCATTTTTTTAATGAGCCTATGTCGTTTAATACCATGACTTCAAAAGGGCACTCTAATTTAATTAATGAGTGTAATTCTGAAATAACCCATAACTCATTAGGAGAACTGTATTTTAATATTTCTGCTAATTCTTTTTTAGTCATTATTCTTTTTAGAATTAAGGAAATTAAACTTGTTAGCTATTTATCTAAATGTAAAAACCAATTCGGAGTGTTGTTTTTTAACGAATAGGACAGCTCATTTATAAACTCGTATGCGTTTACATTTCTAGATAGGTTTTGGTCAATGTAAGAGCTCTTATTTGCCTCAGTAAATAAATTATAGAGCATCCACAAATTAATATGAGAATAATTATTTTTTGAGAAATTAGAATCTTCGTAATAGTTCTTAACTATAATACTGATTTGATTATCATTCATGTTAAGAGGAAAGATATTTTGTTTTTCCTGTTTCGACAGGTGCCCAAACATCTTCATCTTTCCAATCAAATGAGCAAATTGTTTTTCGGTTATACTATAATCAGCCATGCTTTTTAGTTTTACTAAATGACTTTGTCTGTTGTAACTGTTTATCAATTCATAAATTTTAGATTTTAGTTCATATATCGAACTTACTCTAACATCTTCTTTTAAACCATCTGTAGAAATACAAAGATTTGTACAGACTGAATTTTGAAATCCTATGAAAATCTTGAATTTCTCTATTGTCTTCTTGCTAAACAAGTTTTCTTGATTGTAAGCTCTTACACCTCCTATAGCTAAATTGATTTTATTTCCATTTATACTTTCACTAATCTCTGGAACTTCAATTACAAAAGCCATTCGTTCATAATAAATAGTTTTCTCGTGTTCTAGCAAATCTTTTACTGGTTTACCTATTGCGCTAGGGATTCTCCCTTTTATTACGTGAGATGTCCTAATTTCAGGCTTTAAAAAGTTTTTATAATTTAGGATTTCGTGCACAACTTCTAAAGTACTTTGAATAAACTCATAATGACTGATTGTTGATTCATTGTCTTTTGAAAATACTGGTATTGTACATTCATTTTTTAAATGTTCTAATTCAACCTTAATTGTATTTGCTTCAATAAAATTGGATTTAGAATTTATAATAATTTCTGATTCTTCAATGATTTGGTCAACATTATCGTTTAATATTAAATTCATTTTTAAGAGTTTTTAGGGTTAATAATAACATTTTCGTTTATGAGTTGAATAATTGAATTATCTAGTATTTCTTTCCTAGAAAGAATCAAGGGATAAATTTCTGTAGCAAAATTTGGATACTGATTATAGATAATTTTTAATGAGTCACTAGTTTCACAGCTCATTATTTCTTCTTTAATTTTATCTAAAGAAATTCCTTGGTTACACCACTGAATTAGTCGTTTTCCTGTTGCTGAGTTTATTATAAATTCAGGTTTTCCTGAAAACAAACCTGTTCTGTCTTTAGATACTTTAGTAAGATGCTTTTCATTGATAACTTCAAAATTTACAGTTAACTCATATTCAAACCCTTCGCGTGTTATTTCCTTTGTGCCATGTTTTACAACTTTGCTTTTTCCATTCATATCAGAATCCATACTGTAATCAATTTTTCTTCTGACAGTTGTAATAACATGACAATTTGAATTTAGAATTTTATCAATAAATGCTTGATGCCTTGGAGATATTTTTCCCCAATCTTGAAATTTCCCACCTAATTGTTCGTGGAGTTCTAAACATCCTCCTTTGCCTTGCCACTCATGAGTAATACTATCAATGACTATTACTTCTATTTGTGATAATTCACAAGTTTCAATTGCTTTTATAAAACGCTCAGGATTAAATGGTGCTTCTAAATTTAGAATATTGTAATCTCCTAAATGAGAATATAAACTTGCACTTTTATTCTCTGTGTCAATTATTGCAATTTTTGTCCAATCTTGTGTTATACCATAAGCAAGTAATAATGCCGAGTAGGTTTTTCCAAAACCAGATGCACCACTTAAACCTAGTCTTAGCTTAACTTGATGTCTTTGTGCTTTTTGTAATTTCATAATAATTTTGTTATAGATTATAATTATAAAATGTTATGCTTTAGATAATTCTTTAAAGCAAAAAAAAAGGATACCCAAATATGAGTATCCTTTATAATTTTCTTTGATGATTGTATGTTTATAGAACTACATCCACTTCTAAAACATTCTTTTGAATGATTTCCATTTCATCTGAAACGTATTCATATCTATGTTTTAATTCAATTATTTCTCCTGTATCTTTAATAGTGTATTCATAAGAATCACATTCAATTTTTCTAACTGAGCCTTCAAGTGTTGAGCCCAATAAGCTTTTACACACAGACTCATTAAATGTTGTTGGAACTGTTGCTGATTTTGCAGTTAAATACATTTTACCAGTTTTTCCACTCTTTACTGATTCAACTCCACCTTGAACAACTAAGCCAAAGAAGTTTTCTCCATTCTCTTTTTCGAAAGATTTGTAATCTACAATTGTTACCATAGTTTTAAATGTTTAAGATTATACAATTGGTGTTCCCATTATTAATTTTATAAAGTTAGGGGGGGGATAGCACCAATTCTAAAAATAAGTGGGGTGCCATTGTTGGTTATCTTGCGTATTCAAAAATGATAATTAAAAAACTAGAAAAGTTTAAATAATTTTAGTTTAAAACTTTATTAAGGTCATAAGTAATTGTTCCGCTCATTTGGCTAAACTTTTTTAAAACAAGTTTTGTATCTGAAACATACTCAATTTTTAGGTTTTCTGGATGTTTTGAAGATGTAAAAATTATTGAATCATTTATAATTTTATAATCAAAAATTTTTGAGGGATACTTCTCATCTTCTTCTCCATTATACAATTGACTCCAACCTTTACCGTCATTTCCAAATTCAATTTCACATGATCTAGTGTATACTTTATCGGTATAATACAATTTTTGTTCATGTGTACCATTCCATTTACCAATAATTTTACCGTTGTTTTTAATTTCACAGCTCATTAAAGATACCGTAACTATTATGCTTATTAAGAAAATATACTTTTTCATTTTTTGAATTTTATAATTATTTAAATAGGGTAGATGTATAACCTTAGTAACGTTATTCAATTTTCAGGTATGAAATATATTGAACTGGCAACTGTGAATACTTGTTTTTATAGTTGTTTTTGATTAGCTCAATAATTGTTTTTGTTTTAATGTTTTTTTTTTGAATATAGTATTTTGAGTAGTTAAAGTATTGTTGTTAATTTTATAGACTAAATAATCAATTTTAGATAAAAGAAGAGATTATTTAAATTTAGTATAGATTTCTTGTGTGTCCATGTTGTCTCTCTTAAGCACTAGTGTGGTCTCAGTTATACTAATAATAGTTGTTGGATTAACAATCATTCCACCATAAGATTTTCGATACATTCGATCTCCTTTTATTTCATATTCTCCGTCGTCATATTTAGGAACATTACTACAAGTCTCATAAACTATTTGATACATTCCAGTTGTCAATGTGCCAAATGAAATATAATCAGAGCATTTTGAAGTACCATTAAGCCCCCATTTTCCTATAATTAATTTTGAAAATGAGCTTTCATTTGAAGTTGCATTATCTGAATTGTTTGAAGTACATGAATAAGTTAGTGTTGAAATTATTAAAAGTACTATAAATAATAGGCATTTGTTTTTCATAATATTGATTAATTAATAGTTTTTGTACAAATTTAAATTAATTTTCGACTTATAAGTCGATATGTAAAAGGTTTTTTGACTTTCTTCTTTGTTTTCTTTGTCATATGCAGAAGCATTTGGAGGAAATAGAAGTCGAATTGGTTAAAAGGATTTATAAAGAATTCCTTTTAAAATTTGATGGAAATAAATCTGAGTTCGCTAGAGTTGCTTTATGTTCTGAAACCACTGTGAGACGTGTGTTTAGAAATGAACAAAGAATGACTGTCAATTTATTACTAAGATTTTGTATTGCTCTTAAAATTGATTTAAATGAAATATTTAAAGGAATAACTATTTTAGGTGAAAAGTAATTATTAAAATTAAGCTTATATCTAAAGTTATTAAGCAACTTATCTTTTAAATTCGTTTACTATCTTTAAAATACCCTATCCTAGACTATCAATATATTTTAATAACTACTAATTCTAAAACTACATTCTTCAAAATAATATTTTAGACCGAAACAGTAGAAATAATTTTTTTGATCGTGATTTTTACAAGAAACCCCATAATGTATTCTATTAAATATCATTTCAATCCCTCTTTGGATTTCTAATACAAAGAATAGTTTCCCCTCCTCTGTTTGCCTTTTTTGATAGTTTACAATTCGTACCATATTTTTGATTTTTTGAGTTGAAAATACCCTGAGTTAAAACATCAATTCGCATACAAAAAATTACAGCTTTCAACTTGAATTTTTATGTATAGGAAAAAATATGATTTAAAATCAGGCGCAAGAAATTCGTCATTGCTCAGAATAAGTGGGGGTGTTTCGTGCGTTTGCACAAGTGGCGGGGGGGCTCTAGAGGAGATTTACGCATGTATGATGTTTAGGAGCACCAATTTTTTTTATAAAAATTCACCAAAACAACAACACATATCAGCTTTTAACACCAACTATTAACAAAATTTGGATACTGAATTCTATGTCTTTTTAAAAGATTTTTTATGTATAAACTATAATTTAAAATAATATATTTATAATCTCAATTTTACAAAAAATAAAATATTAAAAAAAAAATCAAAGTTTAATCTTTTTAATTAATTCATCTCGCAGAATCTTTAAATTATTCAATTTTTAAATCTTTAAATAATTAAAAGAATGAACTTATTTAACGTATACCCACTTTATGACATAACACCTGTAAAAGCATTAGATTGTACTATTACAGATAATAACGGAGTAGAGTATTTAGATTTATATAGTGGACATGGAGTAATTTCTATTGGACACACACAACCAGATTATGTAGCAAAACTTAAAAATCAATTAGATAATTTAGGTTTTTATTCCAATGCAATTCAGAATCCTTTGCAGGTAGAATTAGCTGAAAAATTAGGGAAACTTTCTGGATTAGAAGATTATGAACTGTTTTTATGTAGTTCAGGAGCTGAGGCTAATGAAAATGCTTTGAAACTAGCTTCATTCCATAACGGAAAATCAAGAGTTGTTGCTTTTGATAATTCTTTTCACGGAAGAACTTCGGCAGCCGTTGCAGTTACAGACAATAAAAAAATTGTAGCTCCAATAAATGCACAACAAGTAGTTACTTTTTTACCTCTTAATAATATCGAATTAGTAGAAGCAGAACTGGCAAAGGGAGATGTTTCGAGTGTAATTATTGAAGGAATTCAAGGAGTAGGAGGTTTAGATGAAGGAACAACTGAGTTTTTTCAGGCTTTAGAAAAAGCTTGTAAAAAATACGGTGCAGTTTTAATTTTAGACGAAGTACAATCTGGTTATGGAAGAAGCGGAAAGTTTTTTGCGTACCAACATCACAATATCAAAGCCGATATTATTTCGGTTGCAAAAGGAATGGGGAATGGATTTCCAGTTGGAGCCATTTTGATTTCGCCAGAATTTGAAGCTAGTTTCGGATTATTAGGAACTACTTTTGGAGGAAGCCATTTGTCTTGTGCAGCAGGAATTGCGGTTCTGGATGTAATCGAAAAATTGAAATTACAGGATAATGTAAACGAAGTTTCGGCTTACTTTTTTGAGCAAATCAAGCAAGTTCCTCAAATCAAACAAGTAAAAGGAAAAGGATTAATGCTCGGAGTAGAATTCGATTTTGAAATTGGTCCGCTTCGTAAAAAGTTAATTGTTGAGAAACATATTTTTACAGGAAGTGCCAACAACAAAAATCTATTGAGAATTTTGCCGCCATTAACTGTGAAGAAATCTGATATTGATACCTTTATCGTTGCATTAAAAGAAAGTTTAGAAGAGCTTCAATATTAATGAAAGCATTAAAAAATATTTGGGGTGTTATATTGGTAATTAGTGTTTTACTACCAATGTTGCTTTTTCTGAATCCATTTGCGTGGGGAATGAGAAGAGCCCCTGAATATATTCCTTCTGCTGGACTTGAAAAAGTTTTGGGAAGAATGCAAAAAGAAATCAATGAGCAAGAAGACATAGAAATTGATACTTATAATAATGAAGTTGATCTATGGTATTTGAGAGATTGTGAGAATCTAAAGCTAGATTCTTTAGATAATTTTAAAATTGAACTTTCAGAAATCAAAAATGATTCTTTTATTAAAGAAAAAATTAATAAATACGCACCTTTGATTGAGAAAGAAATAGGTTGTAAATGTTATGATTCTTTAATATTCACCTATAAATTGAAAGAAGATAAAGTTCAGCCTAATGAAGAAAATGCTTTAGCTAAAAAATATAATTTAGTAAAGGAAAATGAGCCAAAAAAAATAGTTTATGGATTTAAAATTAAAGAACATGAACAATAATTTTTTGATTTCAGATTTGTTTCTCAAATTTCAATCATTAGCATATTTGATTATCATTTTTTGGGCGATTTTAATTAGTAGCTTTCAAAGTTTGTTTGTTATTTGGAAGCATATAGAAATGATAAACCTAATTCTTTTTTTTGTATATTTTTTAATTGGATTATCTTCTGTTATAATATTGATAATGCAGATTTCAAGGATTTATTTTTCCTCGGATAATAGTATAAAAAGGAGAGTATGGATAGTAGTAAATATTTTACTTTATTACGGAGTTTTATACGCAGATTTATATCTCTCAACACAGACTAGATTTTAGAAAACAACCAAAAACAACCAACTACAAAAATTATGAACCACCATTTATCAATTGAAAAGCGAAATTTGGTTTTACTCTCGATGGCAAAGCTTGTCGAAGAAGAAAGAAACCAAATTATTCTGACGAATCAAGCTGATTTAGCCGCTTACAATGGCGAAGATCTAGCAATGGAAGAACGTTTAAAAGTAGATAACGCCAAGATTGACGAAATGATTCTGTCATTGAATCAATTGGCTTCTCAGGAAGACCCAGTTGGCGTGGAAAGGTTTCATTTTGTACACGATAACGGAATTAAAGTCAGTAATAAAACAGCAGCTTTTGGTACGATATTGATTATTTACGAATCAAGACCCGATGTAACTATCGAAGCTGGTGGAATTGCCTTTAAATCAGGAAATAAAATTTTGCTTAAAGGCGGAAAAGAAGCGCTAAAATCCAATTTAAAGATTGTGAGTTTATGGCATCAGGCTTTAGCAGAACATAATGTTTCGACAGAATGGGTGGAATATCTAAATTTTACTCGACAAGAAACTCAAGCTTTTTTAGAAAAACCAACACAAAAAGTAGATTTAATTGTACCACGTGGAGGCGAAAAATTAATAGAGTTTGTAAAAGCACATGCTACTTGCCCTGTAATCGTAAGCGGACGGGGAAATAATTTTGTTTACGTTCATAAAGAAGCAAATACAGATATTGCTCTAAAAGTAATTCTGAATGCAAAAACATCCAAAATTTCAGCTTGTAATGCTGTAGATAAAGTTTTGGTAGATTCACGATTGCCAAATTTTGAAGGTTTTCTAGCCATTTTAATAGAAGAACTAGATGAATCGAAAGTTGAGATTATTGTAGATAAAACATTAGAATCTTTTGCGAACACAAGTGTTCTAAAAGATGAAGATATTTGGTACGAAGAGTTTCTTGATTATAAAATCGTATTAGGAACAATCGATTCAGAACAAGATGCTATTGCAAAAATAAATAAGTATTGTGGCGGACATTCGGCTGCGATTATTACAAGAAATAATGATGTTGCCCAAGAATTTATGGAATCAATAGATGCAGCGGCAGTTTATCATAATGCCTCAACTCGATTTACCGATGGAGGACAACTGGGCTTAGGCGGAGAATTAGCCATAAGCACAGATAAATTACATCAGCGGGGACCAATCGGATTACAACATCTGGTTACTAATAAGTGGTATATTTACGGAGAAGGGCAAATTAGGTAATTTAGACTTCTTAGATTATTAGATACTTAGACTTCTTAGAATTTAAGTCCCAAGGCTTCGGGATAGATTAATGATTCTCGATTTGGAATTTGGATTTTAAAATTTGGAATTTAACTATAGATATAGCTTTGCGAACTCAGCGTTTGTAAACACAAACAGAATATAAAACCTTGCGCCCTTTGCGGTAAAAACGTTTACAATATAAAAACTTAGTCCCGAGGCTTCGGGATAGTAACTCAGAACCTTAGCCACTTAAAAAAAATGACTAAAAAAAGGATTTTATTAAAAATAGGAAGCAATACACTAACCAAAGAAACCAATCATATTTCGAGAGGAAAGATTGAGGATATTGGGATGCAAATCGCGGCTTTAAATGACAAATATGAATTTGTAATTGTAAGTTCCGGAGCTATTGCAGCAGCGAAACAATTTGTGAAATTAGAGAGCAAAGGCAAAGAGATTATTGTAAAACAAGCTTTGGCATCGATCGGACAACCTCATTTAATGCGGATTTTCCATGAGAACTTCAGTGATTTGGGATTGCTGACTTCGCAATGTTTGTTATCCTATTCAGATTTCGAAAAAGAACAATCCAAAATCAATATTGTAAACACAATTAATGTTTTGGTCGAGAATAATTATATTCCGATTATCAATGAAAATGATACCGTTGCAACCGACGAAATTCAGTTTGGAGATAACGATAAATTAGCAGCATTAACGGCAGTTTTATTAAATGTAGATATCTTGATAATTGCGACAAATACAAGCGGAATTTACACGAAAGAATCTATACATAATGAAGTGCCAGAAACGATAACTTTAGTAAATGATTTACAGCTTTTAGAAAAAGAAATAGGAGAATCTAAATCGTCACACGGAACAGGAGGAATGCAATCAAAAATTGAAGCAGCGGCAATCGCCAAAGCAGCAAATATCGAAACCTGGATCGTAAACGGACTAGAAGATAATTTTATTCTAAAAGCATTAAAGGATGAAATTCCTTTTACCAAGATAGTATAGAAATGTTTATTTGTTTAATCGTTTAATTTGTTTAATCGATTAAAAGAAAGCATTACGGAACAATTTTTTAGAAAAGTATATAAGTTAGGTTTGTTTAGTTAGTAAGCCGATTAAACAAAAAATGATTAACCGATTAAATAAAAAACGATGAATTATATTTCAATTCAAATTGCAAAAATTGTTCAAAGAGGAACGCGACGGATGTAGATTTGTTAAAAACAGAAACGCCGATAGAATAGATTTAATGATAAATGAAATCCGTGTAAATCTGTGTCTTCGCGATAGCGAATCAGTTTAATCCGCGTCCAAAATACGTAACAATATAAAACATACAAAATGAACTATATTTCAATTCAAGATATCAACTCATTATCAAAATGGGTAAAAGGTGCTTTAAAAATCAAGAAAAAGCCACTAAAAAACCAACACCTGGGTAAGAATAAAACCTTAGGAATGTTATTCTTTAACCCGAGTTTAAGAACACGTTTAAGTACTCAAAAAGCCGCTTTAAACTTAGGAATGAACGTAATGGTAATGAATTTTACCAACGAAGGCTGGACGCTAGAGTTTGAGGATGGAGCGATTATGAACTCAGGAGCTTCAGAACATATTAAAGAAGCTGCCGAAGTAGTTTCTCAATACTGCGATATTATTGCTATTAGAGCCTTTGCAGGATTATTAGATAAAGAAAAAGACTATGCAGAAACCGTTATCTCGGGATTCTTAAAATACGCTACAGTTCCAATCGTAAATATGGAAAGTGCTGTTCGTCACCCGATGCAATCCTTGGCAGATGCTATTACAATGGAAGAGTTTAAGACTAAGCATAAGCCAAAAGTAGTACTTTCTTGGGCGCCACATCCTAAGGCTTTGCCACAAGCAGTTGCTAACTCATTTGTAGAAATGATGCAAATGAAAAAAAATGTAGACTTTGTAATTACACATCCCGAAGGATACGAACTAAGTCCAGAAATTACCAAGGATTCGAAAATAGAATACGATCAGGACAAAGCATTCGAAAATGCCGATTTTGTGTATGTAAAAAACTGGAGTAATTTTAATGATTACGGAAAAGTAACTAATTCAGATCCAAATTGGACAGTTACTGTCGAAAAAATGGCATTAACCAACAATGGAAAATTTATGCATTGTCTTCCAGTTCGTCGTAATGTAATTGTAAGCGATGAAGTTTTAGATGGCGAAAATTCAATTGTAATCGAGCAAGCCAATAACAGAACGTACGCAGCACAATTGGTATTACAGAAGATTCTTAAAAAGTTATAAATAAAGGTACAAAGATACAAAGTTGCAGAGGAACAAAGGTTTAGAAGCCTTAAAAGAAACCTTTGAACCTTTGAGCCTTTGTTCCTCTGAACCTATAAAAAATGAACGTTACATTAATAAAAATTGGCGGTAATATAATCGATAATCCATCAGAATTGGAGAAATTCTTAACTGATTTCTCTAAGATAGAAGGACATAAAGTATTGATTCACGGTGGTGGAAAGTCGGCTACAAAAATGGCCGAAAGTATTGGTTTAGTTCCGCAAATGATAGATGGTCGTCGTATAACCGATGCAGCGATGCTGGATGTTGTCGTGATGATTTATGCAGGACAAATCAATAAGAATATTGTAGCGCAATTGCAGGCAAAAAACAATAATGCAATTGGATTTTCGGGAGCCGATGGAAATTTAATCCAATCGACAAAAAGAAACCACCCAACAATCGATTATGGTTTTGTAGGCGATGTAAAACAAGTAAATACAAGTTTATTGGCTACATTGCTAGAAAACAATATTGTACCAGTTTTTTGCGCCATTACGCACGATAAAAATGGACAGTTGCTAAACACAAATGCCGATACAATTGCAAGCGAGTTAGCGATTGCATTATCCGAAAATTTTGATGTTACGCTTACCTATTGTTTTGAAAAACAAGGAGTTTTATCAGATTCAGAAGACGATGATTCGGTTATTACCGAAATAAACGCCGAATTATACGAAAAACTAAAAGCCGAAAAAGTAATTCATTCCGGAATGATTCCAAAACTAGACAATTGTTTTAATAGCCTGTCTAAGGGAGTTCAGACCATAAAAATCGGACACCATAGTATGTTGCAAAATTCCAATATATTGCATACAACTATTAAATTATAAAAGAAAAAAGTTGCTAAGTTTCTAAGAAACCAAGACTTTTGTAATCTTAGAAACTCAGCCCCGAAGCTTCGGGATAGACTTCAGTACCTATCAAAAAATGAAAAATACAGAAACGCTTACTCAAGAAGCAATAGCATTATTAAAAAGTTTGATCGAAACCCCATCTTTTTCAAGTGAAGAAGATCAAACGGCACTTTTAATCGAAAATTGGTTCAATCAAAACGAGATTCCTTTTAAAAGAGAGAACAATAATGTGTGGGCTTTCAATAAACATTTCGACAAAAATAAACCAACACTATTACTGAACTCGCACCACGATACAGTAAAACCCAATCAAGCATATACCAACGATCCGTTTAAAGCAATTGTAAAAGACGGCAAATTATTTGGTTTAGGAAGCAACGACGCAGGAGGTTGTTTGGTTTCGTTATTGGCGACGTTTGTACATTTTTACAATAATGAAAACTTACCTTATAATCTGGTAATTGTAGCTTCGGCAGAAGAAGAAAGCAGCGGGAAAAACGGATTAAACAGTGTTTTGCAACATTTGCCAGAACTGGATTGTGCCATTGTAGGCGAACCTACATTAATGCAATTAGCGGTGGCTGAAAAAGGGTTATTAGTTCTTGATGTAAAAGTAAAAGGAACAGCAAGCCACGCTGCACACCAAAACGATGATAACTCATTATACAACGCTATTCCCGTAATGGAATGGTTTAGGAATTATAAATTCGATAAAATATCCGATGTTTTAGGACCGGTAAAAATGACCGTAACCCAGATAAACGCAGGGAAACAACATAATGTAGTGCCGTCAGAATGTGATTTGGTAGTCGATATTCGTGTAACCGATTGTTACTCCAATACTGAAATTCTAGAAGTGGTAAAAGCTAATGTAAAAGCCGAAGTAACGCCACGGTCTATGCATCTTAATGCTTCGTCTATTCCAATTGCACACGCTTTAGTACAAGCCGGAATCGCTTTAGGAAGAACAACCTACGGCTCGCCAACACTTTCCGATCAATCCGTTTTAAGTTGCCAGTCATTAAAACTAGGGCCAGGAGAAACGTTACGTTCACACTCGGCAGATGAATTTATTTTTATCAACGAAATCGAAGAAGGAATCGAATTGTATATTAAAATACTAACCGATTTCTTTAAATTATAATCCTAGTCATCCTGAGCGAAGTCGAAGGATAAGGAGCTATTTCCCGCTATTCGTTACAATCTTTTCCTGGCTAAAGAAGCCAGGAAAAGGATTTTCACTGCTATCGGGGCTAGAAACACAACCAGTACAAACAATGACATTTAGATATAAATTAGAAACATAAACTGAATAAGATTCAAAAATCTAAAAAGTCTAACAATCTATCCCGAGGCTTCGGGACTAACAATCTAAAAATCTACCTATGAAACTTTGGGAAAAAGGAATTGCAACAGACAAACAAATCGAACATTTCACTGTTGGAAACGATAGAGAACTAGATTTGGTTCTGGCAAAATACGATGCATTAGGTTCAATAGCTCATGCAAAAATGCTGGGACAAATCGGACTTTTAACAGCCGATGAAACCAATTCGTTAGTAGATGCATTAAACGAAATTATTGTCGATGCCGAAAAAGGAAATTTCGTAATCGAAGATAGTTTTGAAGACGTACATTCCAAAATCGAATATTTACTAACAGTAAAACTAGGCGATGCAGGAAAGAAAATCCATACAGCACGTTCACGTAACGACCAAGTTTTAGTCGATGTGCATTTATACCTAAAAGATGAAGTAAAAGCATTAAAAGAACAAGTAAAAAGTCTTTTTGATTTGTTAATGGAATCTGCTGAGAAACATCAAAATGTATTATTGCCAGGATATACACATTTGCAAATAGCAATGCCATCATCATTCGGGATGTGGTTCTCAGCCTATGCCGAGAGTCTTATCGATGATATTACGATGCTAAATGCAGCTGCCAAAATTGTAGATCAAAACCCACTAGGTTCTGCTGCAGGATACGGAAGCTCATTTCCTATAAACAGAACATTTACAACGCAAGAACTAGGTTTCGAAACCTTAAAATATAATGCCGTAGCAGCTCAAATGAGCCGTGGTAAGGCAGAGAAAACTGTTGCTTTTGCAATGAGTAGTGTAGCTGCAACATTATCTAAATTTGCAATGGACGTTTGTTTGTATATGAGTCAGAACTTTGATTTTATCAGTTTGCCATCACACCTTACAACAGGTTCAAGCATAATGCCACATAAAAAGAATCCAGATGTATTTGAATTAATTCGTGGTAAATGCAATAAAATCCAAGCATTACCATACGAAATCACATTAATAACAAATAATTTACCAAGCGGATATCACAGAGATTTACAACTTTTAAAAGAAGGATTGTTTCCAGCAATCCAAAACCTTAAAGCTTGTTTAGATATTGCGATTTTCTCTATAAAAGACATCACCGTAAAAGACCGTATTCTAGACGATAAAAAATACGATTACCTATTTACCGTAGATACACTAAATGAAATGGTTGTAGCAGGAATGCCGTTTAGAGATGCCTACAAAGAAGTTGCAGAGCAGCTAGAAAACGGCACATTTAAGTCGCCTAAAGAAACAAAACATACACACGAAGGAAGCATCAATAATTTATGTTTAGATGCCATAAAAGATAAGATGAAAAGTTCTTATTAATTCAGGAAAATGCGCTATGATATCATAGCGTTTTTTTTTGGTTAAAACCTTTTTTATTGAAAACAGAAAATTCATACTAAATACATATATTTGATACATAGTTATCTTAAAGTAATAGTATGACACAATTTGATGAACAGGCAACTCAAAAACTTTTTGAGAACAACTTAATTACCGAAGAACAATTTATACAGGTAAAAGCCTATCGTAGTTTAGGGATTTTTTCGCTGCATAACGAATTAAAGTTGTTCTTGTATCTGTCGGTTTTGTTATTTACAACAGGAATCGGAATCTTAATTTATCAAAACATCGATACAATAGGGCATGTAGCTATTTTATCTTTATTATTAATCGTAACGGTAATTTGTTTTTACTTTTGCTTTAAAAAATCAAAAGGATTTCAAAAAGAAGATTCTAGTTTTGAGAACCCCGTTTTACAATATTTAGTCCTTACAGCAACAATCCTCAGTTGTATTTTTGTAGGTTATATTCAGTTTCAATATCAGCTATTTGGTACCCATTATGGTTTAGCAACATTAGTACCTACAATTATAAGTTTCTTTTGTGCGTATTATTTTGATAACAAAAGTGCCCTAACAATTGCAGTAACAGGACTAGCTGCTTATATAGGACTTTCAGTAAGTCCGCAAACATTACTAAGCAATGATTTTTATACTACAGATACCTTAAGTTATTCAGCAATTATATTAGGAGGATTATTAGTCCTTTGGACAATTTATAGCGCAAAGATTAGCTTAAAAACGCACTTCAATTTTATCTATCTTACCTATGCATTACATCTAATAAGTATTGCTGCAATCAATAATTTATTTCAAGATTATTGGCCGATTTTTGTAATTGTTTTAGGCGCTTCTACCTATTATTTTTATAATGTAAGTTATCAAATCCCTGCAATTTCATTATTTGTATTCACAATAATATACGGATACATTGGTGTAAATATCGTAGGTTTTAAAATATTAGATTTTATAAATGCTTACGAATTTTACGGATTGTTATTATTTGCAACACCTTTATATTTAGTAGCTTCGATTATATTATTTATCAAATTAATTAAAAACTTCAATAAACAAAAAGCAAATGATAGTATACAATAAGGATTTATTGAAGAATATTTTCTTGGTCAATGAGGCTGAGAAATTACAAAAAGCTAATTTTATTACTAAAGAGCAATTAGATACAGTTTCTAAAGAATTACCAGTTCTTAAAAGTCAGGATAATATATTAATACGTATTGGGTTCTTTTTGTTAGGAGCATTTTTATATTCATCTATTTGTGGGTTATTATCTATTTTTGGACTTACTTATAATGATGATTATTTAGTGGTCTTACTTTATGTATATGCAATAATAGGATTTGCAGGAACTGAATTTTTAGCAAAGCAAAAATATTATGGATATGGCTTAGATGATGCCTTTGTACTAGGAGTACAATTAACTTTGGCGGCAGCAGTTATAATGTCTTTTGTAATGAGTATATCTCGAGTTACAGACCTAGATGTGCTATCTTGTATGATTACAGTAACCGTAGTTTCTTTACTATTATATCTGCGTTATATACATTTATCTTCAGCATTAATTTTTTGTTTAGCACTAACCACAACATTAGGATTTTTTGTCTTTAAGTATATCGAGCTGGGGAGTCTTTTCTTACCGTTTGTATTAATGATTTATGCAATCGGAATGTATTTTGTTAGTAAAAAACTTCTTAAGGATTTAGCAGAACCTTTTTATTACAACGGCATACTTTTGATGAAAAATTTTAGTTTAATTGTTTTGTATTTTTCAGGGAATTATATGGTTGTAAGAGAGTTTTCGGCTTTTTTATCAGGGATGTATTATGAGTTAAGTCCAGATGTTCCTTTTTCGTTATTCTTTTGGACTTTCACGTTTATAGTTCCGGTTCTTTATTTGTTTTTTGGATTACGCAATAAAGACAGAATCTTACTTTGGATAGGTTTTTTAGCCTTTTGTTTTTCAATTTTTACTTTTAGAACCTATCATCATGTTTTGCCAGTAGAAGTTGCCTTGACTTTTGGAGGTTTATTGCTTTTTGCCTTTACTTATTTTGTGATAAGAAAGATAAGGGACAATGAAAAAGGAATAACATTTAAACCAGATCGTATCGATAGCTCAAATTCATTACTAAATGCCGAAGCCTTGATTATAGCTTCTACTTTTAATTTAAAACCGGAAATGAAACCAGAAGAATCACCAATGGAGTTTGGAGGAGGAGATTTTAGTGGAGGAGGCTCAGGAGGGAGTTTTTAATGCTGTGAAGAAGAAAGATTTTAGAGGAAAGATTTTGAGAAAAATAAAGTACTGATTTTTTTTGATTTAAATTCTACATCTAAAAATCTTTCTTCTCACATCTTTCATCTAATTTCTTACATAAAACATCTCACTTTGCTACACTTTACTTTTCAACGCTTCAGCATCAATATCGCTATGAGAAGCATTATATATTGACTTTCCGTCTTTGATAAGTAATAATTGTGGAGATTGGTGAACAACGTTAAAACGAGAAGCTATTTCGTTCGAAACATCACGATACGCTATTAAATCAAGAAAATAAGCATTAACTTTATTGTCCAAATCGAACTCTTTTTCAAATTGTTTTAGTGCCATTCGGCTAATGCTACATCTTGTACTATGTTTGAATATAAGAATTTGCTTATCTTTAGATGCCGTTTCGATTTCGTCTAATTGCTCCAAACTTGTTAAGGGAATCCAGTTTATTTTGGTTTCTGATGATTTATTTTGATCAGAATCTCCGAATAGTGATGATAAAAAACTCATATTTTGTCGTTATTTATGACTTTTTGTCGTTTAAAAATGATAAAAATCAAATTTTAAGCGTCATTTTGTCTGTTTTATTGTTGTGGAATATAATTTGAGAAATAATAAACAAAGTTACTTATTAAAATAGAATCATAAATCATAAATCAAATAAAGATGAACATAAATAAATTTACAATCAAATCGCAAGAAGCAATTCAGCTCTCTCAGCAATTGGCCCAAAAAAATGGTCAACAGCAAATAGAGAATGAACATATCTTCAAGGCTATTTTTGAAGTTGATGAAAATGTGGCGCCATTTATTTTGAAAAAACTCAATGTAAATGTGCCTTTATTTCTTCAAATTCTAGATAGCACCATACAAAGCTTCCCAAAAGTTTCGGGAGGAGATGTAATGCTTTCCAGAGATGCAAATAAAGCATTGAACGAAGCGGAAATTATTGCACAAAAAATGAACGATGAATATGTTTCAATCGAACATTTAATGCTTGCAATTTTTGATTCAAAAAGTAAAGTTGCTCAAATCTTAAAAGATCAAGGAGTAACAGGTAAAGGCTTAAAAGCTGCTATTGAAGAATTACGTAAAGGAGAACGTGTAACTTCAGCATCTGCCGAAGAAACATATAATTCTTTGAACAAATATGCTAAAAACTTAAATGAATTAGCACGTACAGGAAAATTAGACCCTGTTATCGGACGAGATGAAGAAATTAGACGTGTATTACAAATTTTAACACGTCGAACTAAAAATAACCCAATGTTAATTGGTGAGCCTGGAGTTGGTAAAACTGCAATTGCCGAAGGTTTAGCACGAAGAATCGTTAATGGTGACGTGCCAGAAAACTTAAAGGATAAAATTGTGTTTTCGCTAGATATGGGAGCATTAATTGCTGGGGCAAAATATAAAGGGGAATTCGAAGAACGATTAAAATCGGTAGTAAAAGAAGTTACTGCAGCCGAAGGTGATATCGTCTTGTTTATAGATGAGATTCATACACTTGTAGGAGCGGGTGGAGGTGAAGGTGCAATGGATGCGGCTAATATCCTAAAACCAGCATTGGCTCGTGGAGAATTAAGAGCGATTGGTGCAACAACTTTGGATGAATACCAAAAATATTTTGAAAAAGATAAAGCGCTTGAACGTCGTTTCCAAAAAATTATAATCGAAGAGCCGGATACCGAAAGTGCGATTTCAATTTTACGTGGAATCAAAGAAAAGTATGAAACACATCATAAAGTTCAGATAAAAGACGAAGCAATTATTGCTGCTGTTGAGCTTTCTCAACGTTATATTACCAATCGTTTCTTACCAGATAAAGCGATTGACTTAATGGACGAAGCTGCGTCTAAATTGCGTATGGAAATCAATTCAAAACCTGAGGAATTAGATGTTTTGGATAGAAAAATAATGCAGTTAGAAATTGAGATTGAGGCTATAAAACGTGAGAAAGAAGAAAGCAAGCTTAAAGCTTTACGCATGGAATTGGCTAACTTGAAAGAAGAACGTAATGAAATCTACGCTAAATGGAAATCTGAAAAAGATGTAGTAGATGGTATTCAGGCTGTAAAATTAGAGCTTGAAAACTTTAAACATGAAGCAGATCGTGCAGAGCGTGATGGTGATTACGGAAAAGTAGCCGAGATTCGTTATGGTAAAATTAAGGAAGCTCAAGAAAGACTGGATGTTTTATTGAAACAAATGCATGAATACCAATCTGGAAATTCTTTGATAAAAGAAGAAGTTACCAGAGAGGATATTGCCGAAGTTGTGGCAAAATGGACTGGTATTCCAGTAATGAAAATGCTTCAAACAGAAAGAGAAAAACTATTACATCTGGAAGATGAGTTACACAGACGTGTAGTAGGCCAAGAAGAAGCAATCGAAGCAGTAAGTGATGCTGTAAGAAGAAGCAGAGCTGGTTTACAAGACATGAAAAAACCTGTGGGTACATTCCTGTTCTTAGGAACTACTGGGGTTGGTAAGACTGAGCTTGCAAAAGCATTGGCAGAGTATCTTTTTGATGATGAAAATGCCATGACCAGAATTGATATGAGTGAATATCAAGAACGTCATAGTGTGAGTAGATTAGTAGGTGCACCTCCAGGATACGTAGGATATGATGAAGGAGGACAATTAACTGAAGCTGTACGTAGAAAACCGTATTCAGTAATTTTGTTAGATGAGATTGAGAAAGCGCACCCAGATACATTTAATATTTTATTACAAGTATTAGATGAAGGAAGATTGACTGATAACAAAGGGCGTTTGGCCGATTTTAAAAATACGATTATCATCATGACTTCGAATATGGGAAGCCAGATTATACAAGAAAAATTTGAAAACCTAAAAGGTGGAATCGAAGCTGCTACAGAGGCTGCAAAAGTCGAAGTGCTTGCTTTATTAAAACAAACAGTACGTCCGGAATTTATAAATCGTATTGATGAGATTGTATTGTTCCCACCTTTAACAGTGGACAATATTAAACAAATTGTTGGTTTACAATTAAAAAGTGTTACCAAAATGTTGGCTTTGCAAGGAATTACAATGGATGCAACTCCAGAAGCAGTTGCTTATTTATCAGATAAAGGATTTGATCCGCAATTTGGTGCAAGACCAGTAAAACGTGTTATACAAAGAGATGTTTTAAATCAATTGTCAAAAGAAATTTTGGCAGGAAAGATTACAACCGATAGTATTATTTTATTAGATGCTTTTGATGGTAAATTGGTTTTTAGAAACCAAACACCAGAATTGGCTAATTAATATTTAATTTTTAGTAGAGACGCACCGCAGTGCGTCTTTACATTTATAGTAAGCACCAGTCGTAAGGCTGGTGCTTTTTTTTGTAAAAACTGAAAATCAGTAAATCATGAAACTTTTTTTTAAATTATTATAAAAAAAATCTAATTAAGTTCTCACCTTTACGTAAGCTGAGTTAAACTAGAATTAATACGATATAAAAACTTAAAAATAAATATTATGAACAACATATTTAGAGGGTTAATAGCAGGTTATGGAGCCAAAAAGCTAGGTAGCGGATGTTTTGGTACTATTTTCGTTTTTGTAATCATCTGGTTGCTTTTAGGACAATGTAGTTAATGAAAGCCAGATTGAAAATATTTGATTAAATCAGAAGAAAGAGATTTAAACAAAAAGTATTAGATTCGCACAAAATAACAAAATGCGTCAATTATTTTTTTGTGCCCTACACAAAGAGATTAGCGCAATTTTTAAAACAAAGATATGGCATCAGGTTTTTTCGTTCTATTAGATGATATTGCAGCAATTATGGATGATGTTGCGGTAATGAGTAAAGTTGCAGTAAAAAAAACAGCAGGTATATTAGGAGATGATTTGGCGGTTAATGCCGAAAAAGCTTCAGGATTTGTTTCTTCAAGAGAATTACCTGTATTATGGGCGATTGGTAAAGGTTCGTTTATTAATAAACTTATCATTTTGCCAATAGCATTTTTATTAAGTGCCTTTTTTCCAGTAGCAATTATTGTAATCTTGGTACTTGGTGGGGCTTTTTTAGCTTATGAAGGAGCCGAAAAAATATTTGAATTTTTCTTTCCACATAAACACGCAAAAATTGAGGTTACAGCACAAACTTTTTCAGAAGAAGAAATTTTAGCTGCCGAAAAAGAAAAAATAAAATCAGCAATAGTAACCGATTTTATATTATCTGTCGAGATAGTAATTATAGCATTAGGAACTGTAATAGAAAAACCTATTCTAACGCAAATTATGGTTGTTTCGATAATTGCAGTAGTAGCAACAATTGGAGTGTATGGCATTGTTGCGCTTATTGTAAGAATGGACGAATTAGGTTTAAAACTTATTCAGCTTAGTAAAAAAGAACGTAGTATATCAAAAACTATAGGGAATTTTTTAGTGCAGGCACTTCCAAAGGTGATTCAGAGTTTATCAGTAATTGGTACAATCGCTTTAATCCTGGTAGCAGGAGGTATATTTGTACATAATATTGATTTTTTCCATCATTTAGTTCCGCAATTACCTTCTATCGTAAAAGAGTTTACTATCGGACTTGTGATCGGTTTTGTGGTTTTAGCGATTGTAACCCTAATCAAAAAAATGCTTCCTAAAAAAGAAGTAGCAGAATAAATAAAAAAAGCAATTATTAAGGAACATCAGTCTAACGTCTGGTGTTTTTTTATGCCAAAAATGAAAATTTTAAAATTATTAATTCATTGATTTTTAAGTGTTTGTTGTTTTGTTTGTTTTTTTTAACATTTTTATGAAGCAACCATAGTAATCTATTTGCATCTATGTTATAATTAACAACAATAATTATTTATATGAAAAATTTTAAATTAAAAACAGTTTTAGTCGTATTATTCTTGTCAACAGCGTTTATTGCATGCAGCAATGATGATGATAAAGAGGAAGAAAAACCACCAACTCCTGAGTTTGTAATAAAAGGTGCTTTGGCAACAGAAGTAAAAGGTCCTGCAACTGGAAAATTAAATGAGGAACTTAGTTATGATGTAACTTATATAGTAGATAATACTTGTGGAGAATTCAGTAAAATTTCTGATGTAACAATTGGTAAAGACAAAGGATTACAAGTTGAGGTTAAATATCCAACGGGAGTTTGTACTACACAAGTTCCGGATCCTAAAAAAACGATTTATAAATTTAAATCAGCTACTGCTGGAACTTTTGAAATAAAATTCAAAAAATCAGAGACAGAATTCGTGATACAGAAAGTTGTTATTGAATAGTTTATTCAATAAAAGTAAATAGCTGTTAAAAGCGTAATGTTTTATATAGCTAATTTAAAAACCGTTTTATTTTTATTTCTTTTATCAAAAACCATTGAAAAGAAATATTTATAAAACGGTTTTCTGTTTTTATGTATTATATGTTCTTTGTTATTGAAAAAATATCAATAATAAATTTTCTTTTACATGGTCAAATTTATTAAAGGAATAAATTACGTTTAAAAACTTAATCTGTTTGTTGTAATTAAAATTATGAGTTATTGAGGTTCATACTGTTAATTTATCTTGAAGTCTAATTCATAAGAGTTAGTTGTATTGTTAATGCTCTTTTGTATTAAAAACATGTAAATTCTAGGGGCGTTTTAGTATTTTTGAAGCCTACTTATGACTTTTTTAATTATGATAAAAACTTTACACTTCTGCTTAATTGTCTTTTTTTCATTTTTTTGTTTGACTCCAAATTTAATGTCACAAAATAAATGGGAATTATTAAACCCCAAA